>JANNFJ010001095.1:0-2873 GCA_031379725.1 Calothrix sp. OTE_75_metabat_31 | reverse complement strand
CCGGTTTTATCCGAACAAATTGTTGTCACTGACCCTAACGTTTCCACCGCTGGCAACTTGCGAATCAAGGCATTACGCTTAACCATGCGTTGAGTTCCCAATGCCAGGGTGACGGTAATTACAGCGGCTAGACCTTCGGGTACAACTGCCACTGCCATCGATAGTGACACTTCCACAAGCTCTCTGAGCGTGTTAAAAAGTTCCGGACCTCGCGTACCAGTATAAAAATAAGCAAAAGCCATACCGCCGAGAATGACGATAGCGACTAAACTTAAGGAACTTGTAACGAGAACTTTACCTAATTGAGCCATTCGCTGTTGCAATGGGGTTGGTTCGCTTTCCACCGATTGCAACAATTCGGCGATTTTACCAATTTCGGTTTGCATTCCCGTTTTGGTAACGAGAACCTTCGCACGTCCTTGGACAACTTCGGTGCCTTGGTAAACTAGGTTGATGCGATCGCCTAAAGATGTTTCTTCTGGCAGTTGCAATTGTGCATTTTTATTCACTGCCTCAGCTTCACCCGTCAGTGCCGATTCGCGGATTTGCAAGTTCGATTCTTCGATTAATCGACCATCAGCTGCAACCTGCACCCCTGCTTCCAGGAGCATTACATCTCCTGGAACCAAGTCTTTACCCGCGATTTCCACCTGTTTACCATCGCGGATAACTCGAACATTCGGCGAAGACAATTTTTTGAGTGCTGCTAATGCTTGTTCGGCACGACTTTCTTGGACGTAACCGAGAATCCCGTTCAAAATCACAATCGATAAAATTGCAATTGTGTCTTTAAAAGGTAACTCACCAGGTTTTAATTTTCCGGCTTGCAAATCCAAAAAGTCTAAAATCCCAGAAATTATTGCCACAGCAACCAACATCAGTAGCATGAGGTCTTTAAACTGGTCGATTAAAATTTCCCACGGACTGCGACCAGCAGATTCAACTAATTCATTAGTTCCGTATTTTTGCAGCCGTTGTTGGACTTCAGTCGCGGTTAAACCCTTGTCTGCGCTAGTAGATAGCTGTTCTATTGCTTTTTTGGGTTCTAAACTATGCCAAACGGCAGATGAATCAGGTAAAGAGTGAGCAGACATTGTATAGATTACAGGGGGATTTGGTTACAATATTGGATCGTAATTTAGTAGAGGTTATAAAACCATCAACTAACGTTACATTAGGGTTGGCACGTAATTACATCTATGTGCCTATGGTATGAGTTTCAGTGCTGAACATGTTTCAAGTTATTTTTGGCGGCATTTTAAGTAATTCCATTCTTCGATAAGTATTTTATAGTACATAAGAAGTTTAGTCTTGAAGGTGTAAGTGCGTAAGGGAAATATTAGCTTGAAAATTAGAGATAATAACCCTTTAATTTTTAATTTTTCCTTTGAACATGCAACTCATCAGTCAATGATGGAACCAAAACCCATCCCAGTAACTGGGCGAGCGCAACCCTGATTTTGTCGCACAGGATATTAGACAATTAGTTTTAGCTAAATCACACTGTCGAATAATTAAGTTTAGTATGAGTTTTGCACTTGAGAGTTTACCGAAGAAAAAGTTGACGCAAAGGACAATTCGACCGTTGTGTGCTGCCGAGATTTATGGCATCACCTTCATCAAGGATACACTCATTGCGATTGACCAAAGAAAGGGTTATTTACTGGAAATTGACCCAGTTTCTGACAACACCAAGGTACTAAACCCGCACCAAGTACGCGAGTTTACAGGTGTAACTGGCATATCTTTATGGGAAGATACGCTGTGGGTCGTGCGAGATAATAGTGTTTATTTATGCAGTCTCACTTCATTGGCACTGGAACATTTCGTGACTCTACCATACCCCGCCGATGGCGTAGCTGTATGGGAATCAACTATTTATGTTAGTTGTCAAAAACTCGGTGGAATTCTCGTCTTTGACCGCAATACCCGCAAACAAATTACCCAATTTTATGCTCCTGGGGTTGGGGTAGAAAATTTAGCAGTCACCGAAGACACACTCTGGGTTTGCGATCGCACCGAACAAACAGTTTATGCCATCGACCGTGCCACTGGGGAAATTCAATTTAGTGTTTTGACTCCCTTTGAATCTCCCACTGGTATCGCTGTTCATAGCGATATTGAAGGCAAGCAATCGCTTTATGTTGCCTACGCATCGGAAGAACCTTATATACGCGACAACCCCAACGCTGACCCCAACTACGAAATAACATACCGCGATCGCACTTTCATTCATCGCCTAAATTTTTCCTATGATGAACATAAGCGTGTTGCCCTTTCGGGTGGCTACCGCATTGAAATGTCCTACGTCGAGGAAATTTCGCCTCTCGATGAAGTTTACCTCTCTGACTTTGAATGGCACATCGCCCTTCCCAGCGATACCGATCGCCAAAAACTAATTAGTATCGAACCAATTGGACTACCCTTTGTCGAACAAATCATTGAAGGACAGCGAGTAGCAGTCTTTAAATTTGATACCCTTACTCCTGGTGAACGTCACGTTTTAGGCTGGAAAGCCATTATGGAAGTGCGCGGCATTAAATACCGCATTACCCCTCGTGATGTCGAAAATATACCCGAACTATCCGAAGAATTCAAACAACGCTACCTCATTGATAATGATGATTTAGCGATGGATACGGGTATTGTTCGCCGCGCTGCTACTGATTGCGTGGGCACCGAAACTAACCTACTGCGGAAATTGTATAACATCCGTAATTATGTCTACGACCAGCTATCTTATAGCATCAAGCCTTACATCGACTCGCCCGATGTTGTTCTCGAACGCGGTACAGGTTCGTGTGGCGAATATGTCGGGGTATTGCTGGCACTATGTCGCTTAAACGGTATCGCTTGCCGCACCGTCGGGCGTT
>JANNFJ010001077.1:0-5200 GCA_031379725.1 Calothrix sp. OTE_75_metabat_31 | reverse complement strand
CTTATTTTTCCCTTTTGTTGGCTCTAACACAAGCTCTTTATCTTCTGCTGAATCCAATATTTGCAAGCTACTATTTATACAGTCTTTTTGTCCAACCCACTTTCTTGAGAACTTTTGTATTTCTGCTTTGGCTGGTATATTGGGAAAGCTATTTAGATGCTCGCTAATTATTGTAATTCTCATCAAATCGCCATTCTCATCATAGACGCTAACTACACTAGTTCGCCAATCTTGATATCGAAAAAATAACTCAGTAGCAAATTTTTTTCCAGCTTCCAGTTTGTTTGATACTACGGCATTCTTATCGTCACCAAAGGACAATGCCCTCGCTCCAAAAAGCGCTGGGTGAGTGACTCCATCAGGTTGACTACAAACTTGTTTTTCAATCTGCCAGATTTTTTCCGATTCTGTTCCATCAGAGTAAGTGTATTTATTCGTATGGGTAATCAACGTTTTCTCTTCATTAGCTTGAAATTTCCTGATAGCTTTAAATGAATCGAGAACTTCTTTCTCTAAAGAATACATCGTCCATATTCCGTGCCAAGCAACACCTTCTGTCGTGATATGCCCAAATAAATTTTCCCAGTTTTTATCTTGTAAATTCATTGTTTTTCTGGTTGATAATTTTGTTTCTCTGTTAATGCGTAAGTCCTAATATAGGACTACTATTTGATTTGTGAACATACGTAGGGTGCGCTCCTTCGACAGCGTAACGCACCAAGACCTCGAAATGGTGCGTTACCAAGGGCGCTAACGCACCCTACACATACTTAGATATTTAAGCGCAAGCGCAGGCTACGCCAACATAAATCAAATCGGATTCCTATACCAATTCTTTGTGTTAGCGTTCCTTGAGTGCGTGTCCTCTTAGGACTCAGCTTGCCCGTTCTCCGTAGGGGTTGCGTAGGGCTAGCTGCATAGAATTTTACCCCATCCCTTAATGCTTGCAGAAAGGGGAAAATCCGGTACCCTCCCCGCTCGCTGTCCGGGTACCCTGCAAGAAGCGCTACGCTCTACAGGGTGTATGCAATTTTATATTAAATTGGTATATGGCAGTTCACAGCCAGGTGAGGTACATCTGTAGGGGCGCAAGGCATTGCGCCCTTATCTTGGTGTAAAATAGCTCTATCTCAGTAGGTTGAGAAACGCTATAACCCATTAAAAGTTGTAACCAACTCCCAACAGTAGCCCAACATCAGTTTTATCGAGGAAGCCAACATTTAGTCCAGCAGTAGCGGTAAATTCAGGTGATAAGCGCACATCCACACCACCCGTAAGAAGAAATCCGACGGAACTACCTTCATTTGTAGAAATTGCTGCCCCCCCTCCTAAATAAGGGACTGCAATTATCTGGGATTCTCCAAAATCCGTGAATGATTCGATTGGAAAGTCAATTGTTACAGGTAGAAGAAATACAGCTTTGTCACTGACCATAGCAGCAGGACGAAAAGAGAAGTTATTTGTTAGACCAATTTTACTGAAGATAGTAAAAGCATTTTCACTTAAAGCAGTATCTCCACTTAACCCAAAGTTACCACCGACCCCGACATAGTTACGAGTAGGTATTGTCTCATACTGTGTTGTATTTTGCGGGATAACTGGGGCTGGTGCTGGTATTGTATTTCGCGGGATGACTGGGGCTGGTGCTGGTATTGTATTTTGCGGGATAACTGGCGAGGTAGTTGGCGTTGGTTGAGGTTTTGGCGGTGTTACTGGCGAGGCAGTTGGCGTTGGTTCAGGTTTTGGGCTAATGGGATCTACTGGAGGTGTTGAACCTGGGCTGATGGGATCTAATGGAGGTGTTGGACCTGGGCTGATGGGATCTACTGGAGTTATTTGGCTGATAGGATTTTTTCTAGGTGGTAAAGTTGAGGCATCGGACGATGAATTAATAGCAGTAAATTGCGCTATAGATGGTCGCAAAGAAATAAAGAAACTCGTAATAACAACTAACGAAGTTTTGGATAAAAAGATTGTCAGCTTTGTAAGTGATTGATTCATTTTGCACTCCTTTAAATATCACAAAATAGCAAAAAAATAAACTTTTAATTAGGTTAATATTCAAAGAAATTTATTAAGTTTTATAAGTTAACTTGGGGAGCATCCTGTTTCGTCGTGTAGCTATGTAATTATTTTTTATTCAAATTATATAAAATAAAAATCCTTTAGAATCAAGTATATTTTCAAAAATTACTAATAATTTCCACTTTTCAAATCAGTACCTCTCAAAATTACTGGCAACTGCAAGTCTTCTTGCTTGGTTGGAGAACATTATCCTTCCAAATTCCACGCAAGTACGAGCCATCTTTCAATTTACAAATTCCTCGACCACTAAACCTATTTTTTTCAAAATATCCAGTATATTCGTAACAATTATTTTTATTAAGTTTACCGCTACCATGATATTCACCTTCAACAAACTGACCTACGTAGCTTTCTATAATAGTTTCATCTTTGTAATTTAAGTAGCTTCCACAACCGTTCCGCCTCCCATTTATTAGTTCTCCATCAAATCGAATATTTCCACCTTTTTTATCTGGAAAGACCATAATTCCTTTGCCTGTCGGATATTCTCCATCTGGAAAACCATAAAGTGTTGCAGTACCCAATTTCCTACCTGGCGTACTCGGTAAAGGTGGTAAAGGTGTTTCTGGACAAACTAGCTGTACATTAATTGCGGATTGCCTCGAAAAATTCATAAATAATAACCCCATACCAAAAAGTAAACTTACTATGACTCCTGCGCCAATCAAAATTTTCTGGTTTGCTACAAAAAAATGTGATGATAAAATTGAGAAAGGTGCTGGTGTTAACTGTGTGGGTTCAGATGATGGTGCTGTTAGTGCTTGCAACGCCTCACCTGCTGTTTGATAGCGTTCCTTAAAATTAGAACGTACCATTTTATCTAACACATTTGCCAAAAAGGGACTAACCGAAACCCGATCTCGCCAAATTACTTCAAAACTGTCTGAATTTTTCGGTAGTTCTTGGGGTCTAATCCCTGTTAAAGCGTAAATTCCCAACATCCCAACCGCATAAACATCACTAGATAACTTAGGATACCCATTTAACTGTTCGTTAGGCATATAGCCAGAAGTGCCAATCACAACCGTTACCTTAGTCGCCTCTTGAGCATTGACATTTAATTTGTTAATTTCCTTGACAGATCCAAAGTCTATTAATACTATTTTGCCGTCACTATTACGGCGCATTAAATTTTGTGTTTTTATGTCTCGATGAATGATATTTTGATTATGAATAATTGCTAATACTTCTAAAATTTCTCCTAAAAGTTGCGTCACCTTTGCTTCACTCAACTTATTGCCAGGGAAAATTTCCTGACTTAAATCATGTCCATCAATATATTCCTGTACTAGATAAAATTCACCCCCTTCTTCAAAATGGGCAAAAAGTTGTGGAATTTGACTGTACTCACGACCCAAGCGATATAAAGCTTTTGCTTCCTTGTTAAAAAAATTAATAAAGATTTGTAACTCTTCTTGACTTTGACTTTGCCGAAGATTTTTGACAACACACAGAGGATGGTCGGGTAAATCTAAATCTTCGGCTAAATAGGTGACTCCAAAGCTACCGCTTCCCAAGACCCTGATAATTTTGTACCTATTGCGAAGAATTTGACCAGCTAGCATGGATTGAACCATAAGTAAAGAGAGATGATTTCTTTTTCCATTTTCGCATATTTAAGCGAACTATCGACTCCTCTATAGCTGTTCATTGTCTCACGACCATGAGTAAACAGAAAATTTTATTGTGGTTGGCATCCTCACCAGCCCTAAATATTCGACGGTTTTGGGATACCCATCCCACAAGTTATAAACACCTACCACTTTCCCGAATCATCCTCTTGCTGCAAGCCGATCAACTGGCGCCGCTTCCAAGCAAAAGCGAGAATATTAATGCCTAATTCTTGCGCGGTGCGAATTGCCAGTCTAGGCAGGGTCAGGTCTTTATCTAATCCCCAAGCGGATGCTAAATCACCAGTGATTAAAATAATCCCTCCCGCAGTTGATATTTCTACTGGTCGTTGATTTACTATTGGCAAAGCTGCAAACAAAAAGGGTTGTGTTCTCAAAGGGTGGTCGCGTCGTAATTCGGTTAAAGGTTTTAAAGGATTTTTTAACTGTTCGGCTAGAGAGTAAGTACTTTCTATCAAAGGAGTTGCATCTCTAGGTGCATCGACTAAAAGTACTCCACCTGAATTGAGATATTTTTTCAGCGATTCCAACTCGACGCTATTGAATGATAAAGCTTGTTGCCCAGTCAAATAAAGTAAGTCGTATTCTCGAATATTTTCTAATAAAGTAACCTGCCCCGCTTCTTCAATTCCTTGTAAATAAGAGTACAAAGGCTCGATAGATTGCAACAAGTAAGATAAATTAAAAAAATTGCGATCGCATCCAGGGTCACTGTGGTTTACTTGCGCTAGCCGCACAATTGCTTGAGGTCGCGCTTGTGCCTGACGGCGGTAACGTAAATTGATATTGTTATAACCAGGAAAAAATGCATCAGCTGGTTGAGTAATATCTTTTTGCCCTGGCTGCAAAAGAATCCGACAAATTTCGATTTCGGAAATATCAAGCGTTGAATTTCTTTGGTCAAACCGATAAGTTTCGCGGACAGTATCTCTCGATTCGCGCGATCGCAGTTCTTCGGGGTCGATATAACTAACTGTTAAATAAACCATAAGTGGTTCACTACTTGCCACTTCCACATCAATTGGAAAGTCGTAAGGTGTCGGCACAACAATTAAATTACCAGCCAAATCGATAGCAATACCGGGTTGAATTTGTAACCAACGTCCATCTCGGTATTTAGCTTCGACGTCACTTGGTGCCTCAATATCTCGCACACCTAAACCGCAAACAATTCCCGGTTGGTTTAAACATTGATAATGAGTATTTTGTCGGGTGCGGTGGTAGTTATGTGCTTTCTGCCAGCGTTCAGCATTTATGAGTAAACCATCAGAAGCTTGTAAACGCTCAAAAGGTTGAATCGGTGGAGGTGGAAAAGGGTGAGACATAATGAGTTAGGAGTTAGGAGTTAGGAGTATTCAATATGTCAATACAGAGATTCTTCGCAAGCTCAGAATGACAATAATTTACAGTGCTTTTTAAGTGACGAATACAGAGATTCTTCGCAAGCTCAGAAGACAATATAGCAATTCCCAACCAGGTGACGT
>JANNFJ010000993.1:0-10970 GCA_031379725.1 Calothrix sp. OTE_75_metabat_31 | reverse complement strand
CAACCCAGAACTCGTAAGGGCGGGTTAACCAACCAACCCACTCATCCAACAAACAATCCCCATAAACCCGCCCCACCCCACCAACCAACCCCCACCAACCCAATGCACAAAGAAAACGAAATCCGCCTCATCGCGCTAGGACTAATCCGCAACGGCGATAAAATCTTCCTATCCGAAGGCTACGACCCAATCAAAAAAAGCACATTTTACCGAGCAATGGGCGGCGGCGTAGACTTTGGCGAAACCAGCCTAGTAGCCCTAAACCGCGAGTTCCAAGAAGAAATACAAGCCGAATTAAAAAACATTCGTTACCTTGGCTGCCTAGAAAATATCTTTACATTCAACGGCAAACCCGGTCACGAAATCATCCAATTGTACGAATGCGACTTCGTAGACCCCAAATATTACCAACTCGAAAAACAAGAATTTACCGAAGGTGAACGCAAAAAAACAGCCGTATGGATTGACATTAATCGCTGTAAATCTGGAGAATTAAGACTAGTCCCCGAACAATTCTTAGAGTATTTCTAAGAAATCGTCTCCAGGAACTTGTAGCTACTACTAGTCATCATTGACACTACAACTTCCTGGGAAAGATACTTGTGTTTCATTATCTGGATCAAATTAGACTACCTAAACGCTCATTATTAATACTTCTATCCGGACTTGCGATTCTTCCCAATCTTGGATGTACAACAAAAACATCTTTTTCAAATTCGTTGCAAAGCTTTGCGATCGCTAACAATACAGCCGTTGCCCAAACACCAAAACCAGCACCCCAAGAAATTGTCCAAGCAGGTGAGGTACGTGCTTTACCAGGCAAGCTAGATACAATCCCTGTTTTCAATAGCAATAGTCCCGAATGGATTAAAACCGAGGGAATTTTACTCTCGACTTTTCCCGCAACTGGTAAAAAAACACCAAATGCACACCTCAATTTCCCCTTAGTCGGGCGTTTTGATTTATTTGCCCACCATTACACCCATACACCAAAAGATTTACAAACGCTCTACACTGGTGTGATGCTATACAATCCCAGTGATAGACCCATAACAGTGGATGTGTCACAAGCTGCGAGTTATTTGATGGTTGATGCCCCATTTGTGACATTGCCTCCGTATATTGAAAACAACGACGGTAAGACATTTTCGGGACCAGGTTCCAGGGCTGTTGCCGATGTATTGCGTGGTGTACGTCAAAAAGATTTTCCAGCAAAGTTGGTGATTCCTCCCAAACAAAACCGGATGCTACTCAATCATCCCATACCTGTACGTGGATTGTCTAAGCCTGTAAATGGACGTTCTACTTTTATGCGACTGCAAAGTAGTGGCAAAATATACGCAGCTAGTTTGGCAATGTTTGCTAAGAAAAATACAGATGCTTCCGACCGTGCGCCGACTCTAGTTGAATGGCAAAATTTACTCAATAATGGTAACTTTGCCGGTCCCCGCGATAAAACTCCCACACCTCCCAATGCCACAGCCGGAAACTTGATTTATGGGCGAGTTGCGGGTGTGTCCCAAGGTTCGCGCTGGTTAGCAACGCTTGCAGATAGTGCTTCAAAATCACCTTTCTTAACTATTCCTCAACCTGCTAAAGCAATTTCTTATGGGTTAGTAACGCTGCGAGGTGGTCGTTTGGGTACAGAACAAAATCAAACTGCGAAAATGTTAGTGCGATATGCCGATACAGCGTATGAGGCACATGGTAATTATGGTGTGGAATATAATTTAAACTTGCCGTTAAGTAATAACACGCTTAAATCCCAAACTGTAACAGTGACTTTAGAAACACCTTTGAAAGATGACAAATTGTCAAAAGGTGGTTTGCGTTTCCGCAATCCATCACAAGATTTTCCATTTTTCCGAGGTACAGTGCGGGTTAAGTATATTGATGACCAAGGTAAACAAGTGAATAGGTACGTACATTTATGGCACCGAACCGGGCAAGTTTTAGAACCATTGGTTAAGTTGACAATGCCAGCAAATACTCGTCGTCAGGTACAGGTTGATTTGATTTATCCACCAGATTCAACCCCACCCCATGTGTTAACGGTTAGAACTTTGTAGAATAATAGGCTTAATTAAAACAGAATCTCAGGTTTGATTGAGTGGAATTTCAATCCAAAATTCTGTTCCCTTAGACGTAGATGTAAATTTAAAGATGCCACCGTGTTTTTGAACTACTATTTGATAGCTAATTGATAGCCCTAATCCTGTGCCTTGCCCCACAGCTTTGGTGGTAAAAAACGGATCGAAAATGCGATCGCGTACTGCTTCAGGTATCCCCGATCCATTATCTGCGATCGCAATCGCAACTTGCTTGTCTTCTCGAAGCTGAGTTTGAATCCGAATCATTGGGGTTAGTTTACTACTATCTGTTTCTAAGGCATCGATTGCATTACACAACACATTCATAAGCACTTGATTGAGTTGTCCGGGATAGCATTCCACATCGGGCAAATCCCCATATTCTTTAATAACCTGAATTTCTATGCCTGCCTTGATTTTGAGTCGGCTTTGTAAAATTAGCAGCGTCGAGTCAATTCCCTCGTGTATATTTACTGCTTTCATGGACGCTTCATCTAATCGAGAAAAAGTGCGGAGTGAAAGAACAATTTCCCGAATACGCTCTGCTCCAACTTTCATGGAGGACAGCAATTTGGGTAGATCGGACATTAGGTAGTCGCAATCAATTTGCTCTGCTTTGGTTTGTAAAAGTGGAGTTGGGTAAGGATGTTCCTGCTGATAGCATTTGAGCAAATCGATTAACTCTTGAATATATTCGGTTGCGTGTGCGAGATTACCATAGATAAAATTCACTGGGTTATTAATCTCATGGGCAATACCTGCCACCAATTGTCCCAAAGCAGACATTTTTTCACTTTGAATTAGTTGCATTTGGGTGTGTTGAAGTTCATAGAGCGTTGCTTCTAACTGTGACGCTTTGTATTTTAACAGCGCTTCTGAAGCTTGAAGCGCTTCAGAAGCCGCTTTGCGCTCAGTAATATCTTCTAAAACCGCAAGAATTCCAATTACTTTTCCTTCTCGATCGTGCAACGGTAGTTTGCTAGTGTCTAACCAAGCCTGTTTTCCATCTGCTTGCTGTTGTGGCTCAATAATGTGAATTTCGGCTTGATTTGACTCCATGACACGAGCATCACAGGCTCGGAAAAAATCTGCCTCTTCTTTCTTCCATGCTAAATCGTAGTCCGTCTTCCCGACAATTTGGTTAGGCGTTTCTATACCTGCAATTTTTGCTAAATTTCGATTACAGCCCAGGTAAACTGAGTTGCGATTTTTCCAAGCGATAGTTTGTGGCATTACGTCGATTACTTGTTGCAAAAACTCTTTCGACTGACGCAGTTCTTCTTCTATCGCAATGCGAACGACTTCGTCGCGCTTCGCTTCGCTAATATCGCGGAAGTACCAAATTCTCCCATAGTAACTACCATCGAATGAGCGAATGGCTGTAGTATAGCGATCTAATATTCGTCCATCTTTGAGTAAAATTTCATCTTGACTGACAATTTCTGGATGTTGGTACAGGTAATCGACCTTGGCTAAAAATCCTTCTGGATTTTGGGGTTTTGTAATGACTAACTCCAAAATTTTGCGGTCGTCGCCCTGTTGTACAAGCGATTCGGGAATTTGCCAGATTTGGTAGAATTTACGATTGTGGAAAAGAACTTGGTTGTTTTCATCGACGACTAAGATACCATCTTGAGCCGATTCTTGCTGGGCTTTTAGGAATGTATTGCTGCGGTTGAGTGCGGATATCGCTTGTTTTCGTTCAGCAGATTCTGCCGCTAATCTCTCATTCGTTTTTAATAGTTCATCTGTACGCTCCTTGACTTGCAATTCCAACGTAGTGTTGATTCTTGCTAGCTTGGCATTGGCTAATTCTAACTTTTCTTGCGTTTGGCTCAATAAAAGTGGGCCGTCAATCAACAAGGAATAATAGCGACGAAGTCCAATATACGTGACGGCAACAATCGCCGTCATCAAATCTATTACTACCTGAAATTTGAGCAACAGCGAATTTTGGTGATTCTCCAACGATGCCATCATCAAAACGTGTCCACCATGTCCCAAGGCACAACTAAAGAAGACCATAATGGTCGCCAGCACAAGGAGAGTCTTGTGCTGCCCTCGTAGAAAAGGTAACAATAGCAAAAAGGCAATCGTGAAATAGCAAAGCGAAATTAAACTATTCGCCGTAATTAGCAGTACATTTAACATTTAATTCACGTTAGCTTTACAGAATCGGCTTCAAGTAGCGATAAAACTTCTTAAGCTTAGGATACCCAGCATATTCTCCCGATTAACGGCAAATAAGCTCAATCCTAGTTTCAGTATTGATATGACTATTAAAGTGAAGTGGATTACACAACCAAAATTAACTTAGTATTGAGGGTTGTTAGCACGCACTCCATACTCTATATTTGTTTTATTTTTCTTGTGGATGATTTAACTTCGCCTTTATCAGCAGATTCATTACCAGAACTTACAGAAATCTGGCAGCAAACCCTTAATTGGCAACCAACTGCCGAACAGCAATCACAATTTCAGCAACTTTATCAGTTAGTTATTGAAGGTAATCGTCAATTTAACTTAACCCGCATCACCGACCCTAAAGATTTTTGGGAAAAACATCTATGGGATTCATTACGGGGAATTAAGCCGCTTTTGGGGAAAGCAGAGGGAGACAAGGGAGAGGGGGGAGACAAGGGAGTAATAGAAGAAAGTATTTCTGTGTCTCCTTCATCTTGCACCCTCACCATAATTGATATTGGTACAGGTGCGGGTTTCCCCGGAATCCCCTGCGCTTTAACATTACCCAATAGCACTTTATATTTACTCGATTCGACCCGCAAAAAAATCGTCTTTGTCGAACAAATATTAGCTGAACTGAATCTAGCTAATGTCAAAACTATTACAGGTAGAGCCGAAGAAATTGGACAGCAACGCTCACACCGCAAGCTTTACGATGTAGCATTAATTCGAGCAGTATCTAATGTAACAGTCTGTGCTGAGTATGCTTTACCATTACTCAAACAAGGTGGTTTAGCTGTCGTCTACCGAGGTACTTGGACGGATGAGGAAAACACCGCTTTGGAAAATGCGATGCAGGAACTAGGGGGTAAAATCGAATCAATCGACCAATTTAAGACACCCTTGAGTGAAAGCGATCGCACTTGCTTATACCTCCGAAAAATCGCACCAACCAAAGCAACCTATCCCCGTGCAATTGGCACACCCACGCAAAAACCACTTTGAACGATTTTTTGTTATCCTGTCGGTATTATCGGGGCACGATGTATCGTGCCCCTACGGCATATTCGGCGCGTCTAAGAGGTTTAACGTCTCTGTATTGTGTTAGTCCTTCTTTCCCCCCTAGACAAATTTACTAGCATCAGCAAAACGGTTGTTTATCTCATCCCAATTGAGAACATTCCACCAAGCATCTAAATAGTCGGCACGCTTATTTTGATACTTTAAATAATAAGCATGTTCCCATACGTCATTACCCATAATGGGGTACTTACCCGCACTAATAGGGCTATCTTGATTAGCTGTACTAACGACCTCCAGCTTGCCGCTTTTATCGCGTGCAAGCCACACCCAACCGCTACCGAAGCGTTTTGTACCCTCTTCGTTGAACTGCTTTTTGAAATTGGCAAAGCTGCCAAAATCCTTTGTAATTGCTTCGGCGATCGCACCCGTTGGTTCCCCTCCACCACTAGGTTTCATGATTCGCCAAAACATCGAGTGGTTAACATGTCCCCCTCCATTATTGCGGACTGTGTTACGAATATCGGTTGGTACGGTATCGAGGTTTCGTAATATTTGTTCAACGCTTTTACTTTTGAGTTCGGGGTGTTTTTCTAAAGCTGCATTCAAGTTTTTGACGTAAGCTGCATGATGCTTATCGTGATGAAACCGCATTGTCGCTGCGTCGATATGTGGTTCTAGTGCCTCGTAGGCGTATGCTAAAGGTGGTAATTGAATCACTCCTGACGTTTGTGTACTCTTTTCAGATGGCATTGATGGTGCAGTGGTCGTGTTTTCTGCTGTTGGGTTATTCTGGGCTAAAGCACACCCATCTAAGACAAACGTACCAGCGCTAGCAGTCAATAAAAACAAGAAATGGCGACGATTTAGACTCATAACGGTAAAATACAGCTAAATAAAATACGTTTCACTCTTATTCTCTAAGATTTAAGGTATAAATTATCAATCCCATTATAAAAAATTTGATTAATTATTTATACCAGAGATTAAGTATTATTAATAAAGATGATGATTATAAGTTTTAACTTTTACACAATAATTGGTTTTGTTTTAATAATAGCGATTTTCGGCATTATTTGGCAGCGACAAGCTATCTTCTCTGCCATTGATTTATTTAAAGTTTTATCAGAGGACAAACAATGGATATCGGAGTTGAAAACACCTGAAGATTTACTCGATTACATTCTCGCTCATACGCATGATGTTTCACTTGTTGCGTATGAGATTAGTAGTTCAGATCAAGAAATTTATTATAATTCTGATGTAAAAAGACCGCTGGCTTCGACAATAAAGATTATGATATTAGCCGAATATGCGCGTCAAATCGAAAAGGGAATATTGGCAGATAATGAGTTAGTAAATCTTGATTATATTGATATATATTACCTCCCTGTAACTGATGGTAAAGCCCACGAAACTGCAATTTTAGAATCGAGAAAAAAGAAATATATAAATATAGCCAATCAAATCGAATTACGTTACGTTGTTTGGATGATGATTCGATATAGCGATAATGCAGCAACTGATTATCTAATTCAACGTTTAGGAAGGCAAAATTTAGATAACTTAATAACGCGATTAAACATCAAAAACCAAGATGTGCCATTAACTATTATTGGTCAATTTTTAACTTGGAGTAATTATGCTTGTTCCGATATTTATGCCGAAAGATTAAACAAATATCAAGCAATGTCGCAGCCAGCATATGCTGATGAGGTTTATCGATTAACAGAAATCTGGCTGCATGATGAAGAATTTAGAGATAAACAAATCAAACATATTACATCAAATGAATGGCTAGAATTTAAAGAACAACAAGCGATGGTTGAAGCTTTAAATGGTAAAGGTACTACTAGCGGTTATGCTCAAATTATGGAGCGAATTTATCGCGGTTTATTGATTTCACCGACTGCTGATAAAATCATGCGCGAGCATTTAGAATGGCCTATGGAGTTTTCACGTAATCAGGAAGAACTCGATACATTCGGGGCAAAAGGTGGAAGTTTGGCTGGTATTTTGACTGAAGCTTGGTATCTAAAACCTCAATCCTCTACAAACGGCAGGGTCGGGGCTTTATTTTTTGAAAATATTCCCGCAGGGGTTTGGTTTAAAATGCTGCAAAGTTATATTCAGCAAGATTTTTTGTTTAAGCTTTTGACCGATGATAAATTTTTTGATGTTGTGCGAGAGAAGCTATTAGAGGTAAGTAGGAAAATGTAGAGACGCGAGATTTCGCGTCTTTGATTTCGCGTCTTTGATTTCGTATCTTTGATTTCGTATCTTTGATTAATAGGACTTACACTTTGAAGTAACAGGAAGATTTACCACAGAGACACAGAGGGCACAGAGTGAAGAGGGTTTGGGAGAGTTTTTGCGTAAGTCCTAATTAAGTTATTATTTGGTTTTTCCCTTTCTTCTTTCCCCTACTCCTTACTTTTCGACAATCTTTGTACAGCTTCACCGCTTAACATTTGATGTGCTTCTGCCAAAATTTGGGGAATCGTATCAGCATGGGGACTTTTTGTTAAGCACTGACGTAAATCAGTTTTTTGAACTTTATCGGCTTTGTTGCCGGGAAACCAGTGACTACCATTTCCAAGCAGGTTATAACGCATTTTGGCGTAATCTACCATATCGTAGGCAACTGCTAAATTTCGCAACAGCAAAATCATCGGAATGTTGATACTGTCGGGGGTTTCTTCGTAGTTAGGTAAATTGACATGCCAGGTTTTTACCCAGTCTTTACCCAAGGATGCGATCGCTTCTTCTTCCAATCGCGTCAAAATCGGTGCTAAAATTTCCGAGGCGTTATCGAGTAAGTCTAAAACCTTGAGATGTTCGTCAAAATCACTCGGTTTTGCTGCACCCAAACTTAAGGTATGCACCTGCGGGTGACTTAGGCAAAATAAATCGTTAAATACCATCGGACTCAATGGGGCACAAAGTTGCTCCAATTTTGGTGGTGGGCTGTATAATTTACCACCTTTGTCCGAGGGGCTAATAATAAATACGCCCATATCGTGGCGGGTTGCAGCTTCTACGGCACGCCAATTATCTTGATTAATATAATACCAGTGTAAATTTACATAATCGAATTGATTGGTTTCAATTGCCTTAATAATTGTGTCACAAGCACCATGTGTAGAAAAACCGATAAATCTAACTTTACCCTGTGCTTGTAATTTTCGTGCCACATCCAGACAGCCACCAGGACGGAGAGTATCGTTGAATGTCTCGTCATTGTTGATGCCGTGGATACCTAATAAATCTACGTAATCGAGATTGAGATATTGTAAAGATTTTTTAAACTCGCGTTCAAATGCTTTGGAATCCGCATTAGGACTGACTTTGGTTTGGACAATTAATTTGTCACGTGGAAAAGTCGGTAAAACTTTTCCTAATTGCATCTCCGAACTACCATAACCGCGTGCAGTTTCGATATGATTAATTCCAACTTCAAGTGACCTGGCAATTGTCGCTTCTAAATTAGCTTGGTTGTCAGGGGGAATTTGTGATTGCGAAATATCCTGCCATTTAAACTGATATCGCATTCCACCGCAAGAAAATACGGGCATTTGTAACTCGGTGCGTCCAAATCTTCTATACAGCATTACGTCCCCTTTTGGATTCTTATCCCATCTAACGTTATCATTTGTGACTAGGAACTGATAAAGGAACCTTAATACTACTCACATTCTACTAGTACTTTTGAATCACCCCGTGCGTCCATATACTGCTATTTTAATCATACCTACTGGCATTGGAGCCGCAATTGGCGGTTACGCGGGTGATGCGTTACCTGTGGCAAAAACTCTAGCGCAGGTGTGCGATCGCATTATCACCCATCCCAACGTCATGAATGGAGCCATGCTGTATTGGAATATACCCAATTCTTTTTATGTCGAAGGCTACGGACTCGACCAATTTGCGGCTGGAAATTGGGGTTTGCGTCCAGTTCATCAAAATAAGATAGGTTTGATTTTAGACCAAGGTATCGAACCCGATTTAAGACTGCGGCAGTTGCAAGCAGTGGATGCAGCAAGGGCAACACTAGGCTTATCGGTTACCGATTATGTGATTACGGATGCAGTATTAAACGTAGAAATGCGTATTGCTGATTCCGGTGCTAGTTGGGGAACTATTGGAAATCCTGATAGTTTGTTAAGGGCAGCAGACCGATTAATTAACAAAGCTGGTGCGGATGCTTTAGCAGTCGTTGCTAGGTTTCCCGATGAGGTAGATGAGGAGTCGGATCGAAATTATCGGATGGGGAAAGGAGTGGATGCGATCGCAGGAGCGGAAACTATCATCAGCCATTTGATTGTACGTGAGTTTCAGATACCCGCAGCCCACGCACCAGCGTTTTTGCCTCCCGATTTAGCTGTGGATTTGTCCCCTCGTTCTGCCGCAGAAGAAATCGGTTATACTTTTCTACCAAGCGTGCTTGTTGGTTTGCACCGTGCCCCCCAATTTATTGTTAAGGACAGGCAGGATAGGCAGGATGTTTATAGTGGCAATGACAGGCAAGATGCTTATAATGGCAATGACAGGCAAGATGCCTATCCTACGTCGAATGATATTTGGGTGAATCAGGTAGATGCGGTAATAGTGCCAGCAAACGCTTGTGGTTGTAGTGCTTTAATGAGTTTGAGTAAGCAAAAATGCTTAATTGTAACTGTAGAAGAAAACCAAACCCAAATGCAAGTTCCACCCCAACCATTAGGGATAAAATCATTACAGGTTAGCTCATACCTAGAAGCAGTTGGTGCATTAGCAGCACATAAAGCAGGTGTTAACCCATCTGCACTTCGTTCTCAAACATCTTTATTAAATAATCTTAGTCAATAGTCAGTTGTTAATTGTTATTGGTCAGTTGTCAGTTGTCAGTTGTCAGTGGTAATTATCAACTCCCAACTCCCAACTCCTAACGGGAGCATCCAGTTTTGGCACATTCATAATTTTGTAGTGCGAGCATCTTGCTCGCGTACTATATTAAGCGAGCAAGATGTAAGCCCTAGCCCTTTCAGGGCGGCTCCGCCAACGGGCACGCTGCGCGAACGCACTACACGCTGAAATAGGATGCTCCCCTCCTAACTCCTAACTCCTAACTCCCAACTCCTAACTCCCAACTCCTAACTCCTAACTCCCTGAAATCGTGGCACAACAGCAAAACCCAGAACCAGAAGTTCCTTACTTAACGCGCACCCAAGTGCTTGTAGCAATGGGAGTAACAGCAGTTATTTTGTGGATAGTCGCTAAAATCTGCTTGCGATTTGCAAATGTTCCACTGATGGCTTGGAAATGGCAAGAAGATGAATTTATATTAGGGGTGATTTTAGGATTAACAATTACAGCTTTGAGTGGAGTTGCATATAAATTTAATGCCGCCTATCGTCGCAGTGCAGACTACTATTTAGAAATAGTTTTAAAACCTTTAGCATTACCCGATTTAATTTGGTTAGGATTGCTACCAGGATTAAGCGAAGAATTATTATTTCGTGGTGTATTATTGCCAGCTTTAGGAGGAAATCACTTTGCTGTAATTGTTTCAAGCGTTAGTTTTGGTGTTTTACACTTGAGCAGTCCCCAACAATGGGTTTATGTTGTTTGGGCAACTATTGTTGGATTTATATTTGCATATAGTGCTTTGTTAAGTGGCAATTTATTAGTACCAAT
>JANNFJ010000992.1:0-5682 GCA_031379725.1 Calothrix sp. OTE_75_metabat_31 | reverse complement strand
GAGATGAAAACATCTTCTAAACCAATAAATTCAGGAAAGGCAATACGTACATCTTTACCGATAATGACCTCCAAAGGGTTATCAGCAAATCGTTGTGCTTGTTCGGATATATCGAGGATTTGAAAATTAGCATCAATCTGTAAACGTTCAAATTTACGTAGTGCTTGATGTTTATTAAAAATCCGATCGAGTACCTGGTATTTCATAGGGTACGGGGATAACTATAACAACATGGTAGTAAAATTGAGAAGGAAGCAAAAAGAAGTTAATCTACACCAGTCAGATATTTTCTAAATTTGTGAACTGTATTCTCTCTTACTTGTTGCTTGCACCTTGTTTTATTTTCCACAAAATGAGAGCTTAATGTCTCGCACCACTGAATGAGTCTTTAAGTTATACCAATTCTTTTTAAAGCTGCATAGAATTTTACCCCACCCCTTAATCCCCTCCCCGAATTCGGGGAGGGGAGACTGGAATCCGGTTCCCTCCCCGCAAGCGGGGAGGGCTAGGATGGGGTTTTATATTATGCAACTTCATATTAAATTGGTATTAGTCTTTCAAAAAATTAGCAAATATACAAGTCTTTAGAAAAATTTGGGGAGTAGGGAGTAGAGAATGGGGAAAATAGAAGAGGGGGAGACGGCAGATAAAAGAGAAATGCTTCCTTGTCCCCCTTGTCCCCCTTTCCCCTACTGCCTGGTGCCCACTCCCCACTTCCTACCAACTAAACTAAAACAACGCGATCGCGTCCTCGACGCTTTGCTAAATTTAAGGCTTTTTCGGCGGTTGTAACAAGGATACTAGATTCGGTTTCCATATCTGGAATCATACTAGCAACTCCAATACTAACGGTTAAAACGTTGGCGGGGAGTCCACCTATACCTGGATAGTCGCACTTAATTGCTAATTGTTTCACTTGTTGGCGAATATTCTCGGCGATAGTTACTGCTGTGGTGGTATCGGCATGAATCAGAACCGTAAATTCTTCACCACTGTAACGCGCTATCAATACTGACCGACGTTGATCGCTAGTATTTATGTAGCCTTGGAAGTCAAAAGTAATACTATTGGCAGAAGAAATGCTGCCCTCAAGTAGTGGCTTAACACAATTACGCATGACATTGGCAATTTGACGTAAGCATTCATCGCCTGAAAAATAGCCATAGGTTTTGTTATAAATCTTGAAATAATCGATATCGCACAAAATCATCGATAAAGGAGTCGTTTCCGTCTGACTAGGGGAAGCACTAAAACGCTGCCACTCAATTTGCAAGTAAGTATTAAAGCAGCGACGATTTGCGAGCTGAGTAAGCTCATCTAAACTCGAACGAACGCGCAATTGTTGGTTTTCGCGTTCCAACTCTTCAACACGGGTATTATTTTTGCCTGGGGTAAAACACAAGTGATTTTGAAAATAAAACCGAAATAATTCACAAGCAGGGTAAGCATTTAAGCCATCTAACCTGACTAACCCCAAACTTTGCAATCGATATGCTAGTGCTGGTTCTAATTTTACCGGACTTGTGGATGCTAAAGTGCAACAAAACGCCGTTGCTAATTCGGGTTCTTCACGCAGCAATAACAGATGCTGTCCTAAATACTCATTATAAATCCCCGTTTCCGTTGGTGCTTGTGCCAATATTTGCTGCAAATTCATCGGATTTGACCCTTTTCCAATCAAGTTATACAGCGCTAATCTAATTAGGTAAGGATTTCCTCCGACTAATGCATTTAATTTCTGGGCATCCTTACTATCATTCCAATCCAAACCGTGCCGCTGTGCTAAATCCTCTACTTGCTGTTTTGTAAATGGTAGCAACTTCACAGGTAAACCAATACTAAAGGTTGAATGAGTCGATCGTGATGGGACAATAATTTCGGTTGAGTATGCTAAAACTAGCCGAAGCTTTTGCCAAATTTCTACATGTCTAGCTTGTTCGTACCACGAACGTAACAACGGCAAAAAGTCCGCAGCGATTTCTGGATATTCCAATGCCAAATCGACTTCATTTAAAACCAAAACTAACGGATTTGCTAACGATGCTAGTAAATAACTTTGAAAATAAATGGAACAGCTAACTTTACTGCCCATATCCTCGTTCCAATAGTCATTCAATTTAGTTTCCAAACCCAACTCTCGACTAAGATTGGCACAAAACCAACGTAAAAACCGATCGATATTTGTAAATGCGGCAGTATCAGCTTGTTGAAAATCTAAGCTTACAGTCCGATAACCTAAATTTGCTGCATGTGCCAAAATTCTTAGTAGTAGCGAGCTTTTCCCCATTCGTCTGGCTGCTTTAATACAAATTGTACCTCCAGGTTCAGTAATTTCGTTGCAAATAAGTTCTTCAATCGGTGGACGTTGGATATAAAATCTTGAATCAAGCGATACAGGCCCGTTCGGAAATTCCAACGACACAGACGTTGCAGTACGGTTAAATTCATTAATTAACTGTTGCTGCTTTTTGCTAATACTGCGTTGTTCGAGAACTTGCCGAAAGTTTGACTTATTAATTGGTTCTTCCCAAAAATCACTTAGTAATTGCCAGAGATTTGAGGCAACTTTTCTAACTCGTTCCTCTCCGTAATGTGCTTCGAGAGCTATACTGGTATAGGTCTTTCCACACCATGAAGAACGCAATACAAGCTCTTGAAGCGGAGTTAAAGCATTGGGAAGGCTGGCTTTGAGTATGAGTAAGATTTCTTCGATTGTCATCAGTCATCGATTTAAATTGTGAACTCTCGAACAGTTTTTTAAAAAAGTTGAGATAGCAAAGGTGAGTGGCTGTATAGCTTTACACCCCTTAATTAAACGCTGCCTTAACTCAAGATACTACAACAAAACCTTGACTTTTATTCAAAGTTGTGAAACATAGACTCTGATTTAATTACAGCTATGACTGAAGCTAGCTAGAGTGACTAATTAATAGGAACTATGTAAAATTATATACTGGATTGGTTGCCAGTTGAGAAATTAAATGTAAACAATGTAGCCTATATTTGTTAGCAGTAGGTATCGATAAAAACGAGACAGGTTACATTTTCCGTTTACGTTTTTATAACTTCAGTTCTACAGTGTTAGTGATGACTGAAGAGTTATTCGACTTAAGTTACTGCTCTTAACAAGTTCTTAACGATAAAGTACTTTTCATAGTTTAAAGGTCAGGGTGTTAAGACCGCGTAAAGCTACAAGATATCTTCCTCATCGTACCAGCAGCTATGCACATTGAAGAATCAACTACACACCAGTTTGAGTACGAAGCTTCAACACGATGCGATCAATCTTTAAAGCAAGAGGAGATGCTTTCCCCCGAAGCGTTAGCAAATTGCCAAGATTATGATAACAGCTTTAAAATTACATCTACAGAAAAAACGCCGTTACAAACGGCGTTAGCGAATTGTGATGGTTGGGTGTGGGATTGGAATTTACTCACTAACAGCTTTAATTTCGCTAATTTCGACCCGCTATATTCACTTGGCGAGTCGAAGATACAAACCCATCTAATCTTCGGATATGAACCCGCAGAAATTGCCGACTATCAGGCATTTGAGGGACTGATACATCCTGATGACTTGTTACTAGTTCGTCAAGCTTGGGAAGATTACCTCAAAAATCTGACTCTCGTTTGTGAAGTCGAATTTAGAATCTTGACAAAATCGGCAGGTTGGAAATGGATTAGAGAACGGGGTCGAATTATCGAATATGACACTAGCGGTCAACCTAGCCATATTGTTGGTATTCTCCGAGATATTACTAGGGAAAAATTTCTAATTGTTGCGTTGCAACAACACGAAACGCGAGAACAGCTATTAAAGCGAGTGCGTGAAATCATCGATAGTTCTGCTTCACTCTCCACAATCCTACAAGCTACTGTAGAGCAAGTACGGCAATTTTTGGATATTGACCAAGTTGTAATCCATTGTATCTACCCCAATAGCGATTTTGTGGCTACCGATGCGCGTATTGCAGTTAATAGTATAGATAATGACCAAGATTGCGGTTGTAATAAAACTGATTTAGTGACTCCGATTTTGCGTACCTTCGACTCCAAAAAATTGCCATCGGTAACTGATAATACAAGTAGTGAGGCTAATTTATGGGGAATGTTAATTGCTTGTAATTGCACAGGTGAGTACAAATGGCAAGAATGGGAAATTGATACGCTCAAGCAGGTTAGCCGAGAACTGGAAATTGTAATTGCAAGAACCCAATTTCAAGAGCAAATTCAAACCGAAATTGATATAGTCCAAGTTGCGAAAACCCAAGTACAAGATATTTCCGAACAACTCGAACGCATTCAAAAACAACTACTACATAACGAAAAGCTATCTAGTATTGGTCAACTTTTCACCAATGTAATCAGCGAAATTTACAATCCTGTGAGTTTTATCGATGACACTCTCTACCGTGTTAGTGAATATGCTGAAGATGTAATTCAAGTTCTCGAATCTTATCAACAACATTACAACTTACCTCCAGCCCCAATTGCGACAAAACTTGAAAATATCGATCTAAATTTTGTCAAAACTGACTTGCTAAAACTCTTATGGTCGATGCGTGCAGGTTCGGAACGTCTCAAACAAACTGTTTTTGCTTTGCATAATTTTTCGCATTTTGACAACGGTCAAATGAAAAAAATTGACCTACATACGGGATTGAATAACGCTTTAACAATCCTTCAGCACCGCTTTAAAGAACAGCCCGGTAGACCTGGAATTCAGATAATTAAAAAATTTGCAGAACTACCGCTTGTTAATTGTTCTCAAAGCGAACTAAATCAAGTTTTCATCAATATCCTAACTAATGCAATCGAAGCTTTAGAAGAACGAACAAAATACGATTACTCATTCCTTCCCAAAATTTGCATTTCAACAGAAATCGTTAATAGCCATTTATGGTTAGTTAGTAGCAATGAAACTAAATTTATCGACGAACAGCCAATACCGACAAAACACAAAATAATTATTCGTATTTCCGACAATGGTACAGGCATTCTACCGCATATTAGACGACGTATATTCGAGCCATTTTTCACAACTAAGCCTATAGGTAGTACAGGATTGGGCTTATCAATTAGCGAAGAAATTATTGTCCAAAAGCATCATGGCAAACTTCGCTGTAATTCTCAATTAGGCCAAGGTACAGAATTTATTATTGAAATAAATATTACTGCAAAATGTTACACTAATATTCGCAAACCAGCCAACTTTTAATTAACTTATTACTCGTATACGAATCCGGTTTGATTTTAGTAGGCGTAGCCAGCGCTTACGCTTATAAAATTAGGTATTGTAGGGTGCATAAAAAGGGAGTTCGTAACGCACCATATGTATCCTTAAGCGCATAATAAAGGCTAGACCAATAAAAAACAAAAAGCAGTCCTGTTTTCCCCCTGCGTCTTTTATACTTCTATGACGTTTTTTTTGCGTAAGTAAAATTTATAAAACTTACATATGGTATTGATAAATATAATTTGATATTAGTTAGGGATGGCATCCATTTTATTTCTTAAAATACTTTTTTTACTAATAGTTATAGCATTTTAACAGATCGGTTTTAAGTATATTCAGTATTAGTGACGTATAAAAGAACAATACAAGTAAAAAATATTACTGTTTGAATAGCGTTCGAGTTATTTATGATTTCCAACTATTGCTACATTTACAACTTTTTTGAAT
>JANNFJ010000957.1:0-4043 GCA_031379725.1 Calothrix sp. OTE_75_metabat_31 | reverse complement strand
CATGTGAAATAAGGGTTTCTCCGACTCGGTAACGAGGGATGAACGATGAAACTCATGTCCCCAAACTTGAGAAGTTCTCTCCATCATCGGACTATCTTGGATTGCTGTTGCTTGTCGGTATCCTAATGTTAGACGCTTGCCCATTGTTGCGGTTGATGGGATAATGCCGACCATTTGGTAAGACTTCTCAGAAAAATCAACTATTTGCTCGCATAGATACATTAAACCTCCACATTCGGCATAAGTTGGCATTCCGGCTTGAATTGCTTCTCTAACTGCCAACAAAGCTTGGTGATTGCTAGCTAGTTCTTGGGCAAACACCTCTGGAAAACCACCACCAAAGTATAATCCTTGGATATTTTCGGGTAAGGTATCTTGGAGAGGACTCCATTCGACTAATTCTGCACCGAGATTTTCGAGAATGTCTAAATTATCGGGATAGTAGAAATTGAAAGCCGAATCTCGTGCGATCGCAATCCGTATTTTCGATTCGATTTTTTCTGTGGGGATTGCATCAACGCATTTATTTTCCAGCAACGGTAATAGTCTTTCCCAATCAAAGCTGGTTTTTGCCAATTCGGCAAGTTGGTCGATGACAGCATTCAGGTTGTCCAATTCTCCACTAGGGATTAAACCTAAATGTCGGTCGGGAATTGTAATATCATCTTGACGACGCAGTACACCCAATATGGGTAAATGTAAAGGTTTTAAAGCAGAACTTAATAATTCTAAATGGCGATCGCTTCCCACTCGATTCAGCACGACACCAGCAAAATTAATTCTGGGGTCGAAAGTTTTATAACCATGTGCGATCGCAGCAATCGAACGTGACAAGCGGCTGCAATCTAGCACCAACACCACAGGTAAATCTAAAAGTCGGGCAATATGTGCAGTACTAGCATAATCGGATGTACCCCCAGCACCATCAAACAATCCCATCACTCCCTCGATTAAAGAATATTCAGCAACACTGCTATGAGCATTAAAACATTGCTGTACATAACCTTCATTCGTTAAAACTGGGTCGAGATTGCGGCAGGGAAGACCAGTAACGTAGTGATGAAACATCGGGTCAATATAATCGGGGCCAACCTTAAACGATTGCACCCGACTACTGCGCTGTTTCAAAGCTGCCAGTAATGCCAAAGTGACAGTTGTTTTTCCCGTACCGCTACGTTCCCCTGCAATAACAAATGCCATATAAATCTAAATATAATAGTCAATAATTATACCCTCCTCTCTGCGCCTCTGCGCCTCTGCGTGAGAAAAATCTTTTTCCATAACCACCAAACAGTATAATTATAAAATTCATAAATTTATTTCGTACCTTATATGCATCGTCTAGCTACAACACCAGGAGGCTGGAATCCATCAGCAGAAGGGCTGATTTTTGTTGAACAAGAACCTGCTCCTATTATTATTATTACTGCTGCTGATACTGACATTCAAACTTTGGCTGTTGCTGCGAGTAAATTACCTGTTGGTTTTCCTCAGTTACGGGTGGTAAATCTATTACAACTTCAGCAACAATTGACGATTGATAGTTATGCGGAAGATGTTTTAAGTAAGGCAGATGTAATTATTTTACGGTTGCTTGGTGGTAGTGCTTATTGGAGTTATGGTTTGGAGGTTGTTGAGGAGACGGTTAAAGCAAATGGAATTAAGTTGATTGTTTTGCCTGGGGATGAACGTCCTGACCCGAATTTAATTAGTCACTCGAATGTTTCTTTGGTTGATGTTAATTGTATTTGGCGGTATTTTAATGAGGGTGGGGTGGAGAATTATCTTAATAATCTAAGGTTTGTTGCGACGAGTTTTCTTGATGGGGATTATGGGTTTGATGTTCCGCAATTGGTTCCTCGTGTGGGGGTATATGATTTTGAGGTACGTTGGGCAAAGCCCTTGCCGAAGGCTACCACAGAGGTCGCAGAGGTCGCAGAGGAAGAGGGGAGAGAGGGGGTTTTTCGGGTTGGAATTGTTTTTTATCGCGCTCATTTTTTGGCTGGAAATACAACAGTAATTGATGCGATTTGTCAAGCTTTGGTGGAGAGGAATATTATAGCAATTCCGATTTTTGTTTCTTCGCTTCGTGAACCGGATGTGCAAAGGGAATTGTTGAGGTATTGCTGTGGTAATGTTGATTTGATTTTGAATACGACGAGTTTTTCTTTGGCTAATTTGGATGCTGAAACTCCGCAGGTGGAACTTTGGGAAAAGCTCGATGTTCCGGTTTTTCAAGTGATTTTGAGTGGTAGTGGGAGGGAGCAGTGGGAATCGGGGTTTAATGGGTTGACTCCTAGAGATATTGCCATGAATGTTGCTTTGCCTGAAGTTGATGGCAGGATTATTACTAGGGCTGTTTCTTTTAAAGCTTTGAAAAGTCAAAATTCTTTGCTGCAAACTGATGTGGTAAATTATGAACCTGTGAAAGACAGGATTAGTTTTGTTGCTGATTTGGCTGCTAGTTGGGTGAAGTTGCGTCATACTGCACCAATTAATCGTAAAGTTGCTTTGATTTTGGCTAATTATCCAAATCGTGATGGTCGGATTGCTAATGGGGTGGGTTTGGATACTCCTGCTAGTTGTATTGAAATTTTGAAGGCTTTAAGTTTGGCGGGGTATGATGTCAGAGATATTCCAGAAACTGGGGATGAGTTAATTAGGTTACTAACTGCGGGGGTTACTAATGATGTCGAGGGGTATGGTTTGCGTGAGGTTAGACAATCTCTCGATTTGGATGCTTATAAAGTTGAATTTAACGGTTTACCTGAATTGGTTCAAACGGGAATTAATAATCGTTGGGGTTTACCTACGGAATCATTTCCGATTGCGGGTGTGCAGTTTGGTAATGTATTTGTTGGTGTACAACCTGCACGGGGTTACGATAAAGACCCTTCGTTTAATTACCATGCACCCGATTTGGAACCCCCTCACAGTTATTTAGCTTTCTATCGGTGGATAACAAAGTATTTTGGTGCAGATGCAATTGTTCATGTGGGGAAACATGGAAATTTGGAATGGTTGCCAGGTAAGAGTGTTGCTTTATCAGAGAATTGTTATCCAGAAGCTGTGTTAGGTGCTATTCCCCATCTATATCCTTTTATTGTTAATGACCCTGGGGAGGGTTCGCAAGCTAAGAGACGTTCGCAAGCTGTGATTATTGACCATTTGACTCCTCCTATGACTCGTGCTGAGTTGTATGGGGGTTTGCATAAGTTGGAGGGGTTGATTGATGAGTATTATGAAGCGGAAAGTTTAGACCCTTCTCGGTTGAAAGCAATTAGTTCGAGTATTACTGAGTTAATTGTGCAGGAGAATTTACATCAAGATTTGGGGATTGATGCTGGTTTCGATGAATCTGTGCTTTCGGGGTTTTTGAATACTGCGGATGGTTATTTGTGCGAGTTGAAGGAAGCTCAAATTCGTGATGGGTTACATGTTTTTGGGGTTTGTCCCCTGGGGAGTCAGTTGCGGGATTTGATTGTGGCAATTGCTAGGAATCCAAGTTTGGGTCGGGTGGGTTTGACTCGTGCGATCGCTTTTGATTGGATGTTGGATTTTGACCCTTTGGTTACGGATTTTGATGAAGAGTTTAAACCACAGAGGACGCAGAGGTCACAGAGGGAAGAGGGGAAATTGAGGAATTGTCGGATTGTTGGGGATGTTGTGGAGGTGATTGAGGTTTATGCTGCAAAGTTGGTGGGTTTGATTATTGATAGTGTTGAGATTCCGCTGGTTGGGGATGCGACGAGTAAGGAATTAATTTGGATTCGAGATTGTTTGCTTCCTAAGTTGAGGCAAACTGACCAGGAAATTATCAATTTATTAAGGGGGTTGGATGGGAAATATGTAGCAAGTGGTGCTTCAGGTGCCCCAACTAGGGGGAAACCGGAGGTGTTGCCTACGGGTAGAAATTTCTATTCGGTTGATATTCGTGCTATCCCGACTGAGACTGCTTGGGATGTGGGGAATAAAGCTGCATCCGTTTTAATCGAAACATATACTCAGGAACATGGGGAATATCCGCAAACTTTGGGTTTATC
>JANNFJ010000955.1:0-1970 GCA_031379725.1 Calothrix sp. OTE_75_metabat_31 | reverse complement strand
ATTGCCATCATCTGGAGTGGTTGGCCAGTAATCAGCGAATGTTTTATATGTTCTTGCTCCTAGGAGAAGAGCATCAGCAGCTTTATAACGCTCTAGCATAAATTGCACAACTTTATCATCGTAGAAAGGTAGCTGCCAGCTGCCGTATTGGAAATTATTTCGCGTGTCTTCGTCTTTGGTGCCGGGTGCTTGCATTACCCCATCAAGGCTGATAAATGATAGTACGTCTTTTTTTCTCATATTTCTATGGTAGCAAATTTGCTAAGACGTGTCTGTTAATCGACGGCTATGAGTTGATTATAATGTCATGATAAAAGGCAGCAACTATGCTTGCACACCTGCATTTGGATCGAATTCGACTGTCCATTCAATACCAAATTTATCTCTAAACATCCCGAAATATGTACCCCAGGGGCTATCGCTCATAGACATTTCAACGGCGCCCCTTTCAGAAAGACCCTTGAATAATTTAGCGGCTTCATCTTTAGTTTCTGCGTAGACCGCTATCTTGGACCTGTTTTCATTTTCACTCACTGGACCCAAACTCTCAGGGACATCATTAGCAATTAACGTATTCTTGCCAATCGGCAAAACAATGCGCATGATTTTATTGGCATCGATTTTTGCTACATGAAACCCGGAACTCTCTAGATCCTTAAAGCGTACTACACTAGCGAATTCGCCACCAAAAACAGATTTATAAAAATCGAAAGCTTCTTTGGCATTGCTATTGAAGTTAATATAAGGATTGATAGTCACCATGTAGAATCGTTCCTTTTGATAAGACTTAGTTCCTTTTTATTTTAGCAAACAAAAAGAGACGCCGATTAAAGCGCCTCTTTTGATAGGCTTTACTTGTTTATAAGCCTATAGCTAAAGGCTTAGTAAACTTTTTTAGCGCCAGCTTCTACAGCCTTTTCGGCATTGTCTTTAGACATCATCGCACAAACAGTTGTTCCACATTTCTGGTGCTTTCCCTTGGCCATGAAGCCACCTTTTGCAGTTTGGTGAATTTCTGGTGCTGACAAATCAACGCCTTTTTCCTTACATTTAACGCAGTATCCTGTAACCATGTCAGCCTCCTCTTGAATTGATTGCTTAATTATAACGCTTGTCTAATATATGTCTATCATAAAAAAAGAACCGTAGCGTCCAATAATGTTCATTTGGTGTAGGATAGTTGAAGCATTTCAAACATCTGCAATTGAGAAAATGGATGATACCAAATTGAAGTATTTAATCTCACGGGCGGTTTAATTTGATTGCTATTTACTATTTATTAACTAGAGAGCCAGTCAGTCGCCTCAATCTCACTTGCAAAATACCTAGTTTGTACCACGTCAGTTTCTACAACTTCATCTTCTACATAGGCTAAATATTCTTTGGGTAAAATAAGTGCCTGTTTCATAGTGCCATTTTTTGTAATTCTGGGATATAAATTTTCGTTACGCCATGTAATATTGTCGTCTGGTAAAGTAAACCGAAAACTGTTGGTATCGATTAATATTTTTTTGCTTTTGTGTTCAATAATGTAGCCAGCAAGATTCATCAATGCGTCTTTAAAATCTTGATAACTCATCTTGGCAGTATTATCACTCCATCGATTTATAATTGTATCTCCCTCTAAGCTAAATGTGTAATAGGTTGATTCGTAAAGTTTCATGCCGCTCCTAAATAATTAAATGATATACTAACTTTAAGTTATTTATATATCAATATCTAGTACTTTCAGGGAGGTTAGTGTGAATGTTACTCTTCCGGCAAACTTACCCAAACAAGGCGATCTTTATAATCAACTGTGTCCTAGCCGAGCTATACTTAAAAATATATCTAGTTTATGGGGGATTACTCTGCTGCGGTCTCTGAGTGACGGTAAAGTCATGAGATTTGGGGAACTTCGAAAGCAAATAGAGGGAATTTCCGATAAAATGCTTTCGAGTTCTTTACGTAGCCTAGAACGTGATGGGTTA
>JANNFJ010000924.1:0-6655 GCA_031379725.1 Calothrix sp. OTE_75_metabat_31 | reverse complement strand
ACGTTGCAATGTGGTTTGTAATATTGTTTCTAATTGCTGGGGATATTGTTTTGCTAGTCGATGCCAAATAAAAGCATTAATACTTTTGTCTTCAAGATAGAAACGAATCAGTTTTTCTGCACCTTCAACAGTATTTATATCATCCGCTGATAAAATAGCTTGCATCTTCGAGTAAGTGGGTAGAAACATCTGTCCCCAGCGAGGATGTGAAATTGCTGTCACCTGTTCAGCTTTCCTCAATTCCACAGGTAAATCAACCTTGGGCATTACCATTTTACTTTTACTATTCAACAGATGCGAAACAGCACTCGAATCACCACCCATCTCGGCAACTGCGGCTTTAATATCTTCGGTTTCTAATCCAGCATCTTCAGCCATTTCGGCGATTGACTTTGATGTATCAATACCTACTTTTTCTAATTGCTTTTGATTAATAATTTCTTGAAATTCTCCCATTTTCTTATTGAGTTGATATCCCGGCATTGTGATTTCATCTGTGCCAAAAAAGTCAACAAATTGGTTGTGATATACCTCAACCGATTCCCAAGCTTCCTCTAATAAATCGGGTGCATCGCTGTAAAGTTGATTTCGATAATTATTTTTAAAGTTACCGAGTGCGACTGCTAATTTTGGTTTACCCAAGTTACCCATTACAGTACAGGGACCCGAAAAAATCCATTCTGTATCGGTAACTGGAGATATGCGAGTTAGTAAAATTTCTCCAATTTTAAACCGCAACATATCCTGTTGCAGCTTTGGGTTATTTGGTTTGACGATATAATGTTTTGCTGTCAACCAGTTCCTTAAATCAAAGCCGTCGGGTAAAATTTCAGTTATTGCAAATAAACCGATTAGACTACGATGCCAACTTTGAAGAAGATTAATTTCATCTGTCGGTAAATCAGTATGGCTTTGTATAAACAAATCTATCGGCGATTTATCTACAACTTTACCGTCGCAAATAAAAGTATCAACTATCATATCCCGTTGGATATTATCCCCCGAACCACGTCGCAATTGCTTGGCTACATAACTTTCTAATGCTTGTGCTAATTCACCTTCAGACTCCAATACAAACTCATTTAAGGCTTGTTTGAGTGCGTGCGATCGCTCTAAGACGGGTGCTAACATGTTATCCATAAGTTAATTTATCTAATTGGACAGTAACTTAAACAGTATAGGTTAATTACTACATCTAACCGCAGCTAGATTAATAAGGATAAAATTCCAGTAATTACGGTTTGAACAATGTAAGGGCACGATATATCATGCCCCTGCGACCACAATGTAAGGGCACGATATATCGTGCCCCTATGTAATACGCAATAAATTTCCGGCATTTGTTGTCACAATATAGCTGTCATCTAAAACAGCTACCCCAGAAGGGATTCCCAAACCTAAAGTGCTGAGGTTGACAATAGTCGAAATTGTACCATCAAGGTTAATTTGAAGGACATTTCCCATATTAGTAGTGACAATTAACTTTGTGTCAACTTCGACTAAATTAAAGGGAATGCCAAAACCTGCATTGACTAAATTTAGAATCGGTGTTAATTTCCCATTGAGATTAACTTGTAAAATATCACCATTTTCACAACCGACCGCAAACCCATCTTTGCTTGCAGTTACAGCAAAAGGTGTACCAAAAGCTGTTGTGTCAGCTAAAATCGTTTGCGAACCATTTCGCATTACCCGAACCAAACAACCAGCAGAACTCGAAATGTCGGTTGCGATCGCCACAACAATAAAATTATCCCTCGCAGCGACTCCAAAGGGGCCGCCAAAACTACCACATAGAGGAGACAAATCAGCAATTGTATAGAAAAAACCACTTTTCGTTACCCGAATTAAGCGATGGCCTATTTCTTCTCCGGTAACTGTAACTAAAAAGTTACCATCTTTTTCAACCAAACCAAAGGGAATACCGTACCGAGACACATCTGCAAGGGTCGTTACATCCCCGCTTTGAGTTACTCGCAGCAAACGATTATTTAAAGTTGGCACAATTATGTCACCATCAGAAACTGCAACTCCTTGCAAGTTGATTATTTGCAGTCCTTGAGTAATAATTGACACTTCTGGGGTTGGCATTTGATGGCTTTAGCAATAACTGGGAATTTTATAACTTATCAAATCATACTTCGGGGTTTTGGGTATGCAATGCTTGATGAGGGAGTATAAGGTATTGAGGCAAGATAGATGTATAAACCTGTAGTCCATCTGTGGAAAGCCTTGCTATATATAGGTTTTAGCAATTTTTAATTAAGATTAATAGTTAGATGCAATTTTGTCTCCTACTTGGGAATGTAGCGTTTCCCAGTCTCATGAGGTATATCCATTTTACACCAAGATCAGGGCGCAATGCCTTGCGCCCCTACATATGTACCTTACCTGGTTAGGAACTGCTATAAACTCAAGCCTAAATCACTATTTGCCAATATATCAAATTAGCGAATATAACAATATAGACGATATACATAGGCATGATGCTTCGTAAATATAGCGTTTAGAATTCACAACAACCCAAGATGAACAACAATCCAAATCAACCCAGAGAGTATGATGCAGTGCTTGGTGGAGAACTGCCACCTCCGATTAGTGGTGTCGTTTTAGGCGGAATTGAGGGGGTAAGAAGTCGATTGCAAAGTTCGGTGGTTGAGACGCAGGTTGGGGCACTTTCTGAAGCGTTGAATTACGGGGATACAGGTTTAGAGATAGTAATTCAAGCCTTACATAATCAGTCAGGACAAGTTAGATTATCAGCTTATAGTATTTTGCGATCTGCCGTAGGCGGCAGCGCTTCGCTATCGCGCACTGAATCATCTGTAAAACAAGCACTGCAAGATTTTAATCCTTATGAATTTTTTCAGTGCGTTCATACATTACAAGCGTATTACCAACAAGTTCATTCTGTAGCCATTAGCCCAGATAGCAAGACTGTTGTGTGTGGTGCAGGTGATAGCCGCTCTTATCACAGTATGAATGCAATCAATGCACCAAAAGTTTGGAATTTAGAAACAGGACAGCAAAAATTTGAACTAGATATGAATCATACTACTGATATTAATTGGGTAGCTATTAGTCCTGATGGACGTTATTTAGCCAGTGGTGGTGCAGATAAAACCATAATGGTTTGGGATGTAAGTACAGGTAAACAGCTTGCCAAATTAAACAAGCACTCAAATATAATTTATGCTCTCGCTGTACATCCTGATGGAGAAAGATTTTTTAGTGCAGATGGAAATGGATGTATCAAAATTTGGCAGTGGAATTTAGGGCAAGAAATTGCTACTTTAGAAGGGCATACTCGCTCAATTTATGCTCTTTGTATATCTCCGGATGGTAAACTGTTAATCAGTGGTGGTGAAGATAGTACTATCAGAATTTGGGACTTAAATTCTAGACAAGAAATCTGGAACATTAAAGGACATTCGCATTCAATCCTTTCTCTAGCAATTAGTCCCGATGGGCGTTATTTAGTCAGTGGTAGCGACCAAAGAATCAAAATTTGGGATATGCAAACTAGAGGAGAACTATTTTCTTTTTATGGTCATGGTGATTGGGTTCGTTGCATTGTATTTAGTCCTAATAGTAAAACTTTCCTGACTGCCGGAGACCAAAATATCAAAGTCTGGGATTTAGCTTCCGGGAAGAAAATCTTCTCGTTTATAGGTCATGCAAAAGCTATTTGTTCATTGGCGCTTAGTTCTGATGGACAAATCTTGGTGAGTGGTGGTGCAGATAATACAGTTAAGGTGTGGAGGTTTTAATGTCTGAAAGTATTAATCAATTTTTTATCAAACTAGAAAATTGGCAATTCCAGCAATTTAATTCCCAAGCTGGTATTATCGACCCTGAAAATCATGCTTATGCGATTCAATTTCAACCAGAAAATCGCAGTAAAAAGATGAAATTAGATAGTTTTTATACTCTATTACGAGACCCTGAAGCGAGTCAAATTCAAGCTTTAATTTGTCAAATAGAATATGAAAAAGGCTGGAACGATAATGTCTGTTTTGGGATTGTTGTAGAAGCCTTGTGTGATGCCTATGAAAAACTGCCAAATCTTCAAGCATTATTGATAGTAGATACAGAGCAACATGAATATCACAAATCTAAGTTAGCAGTTTTTGATATTCGCCCAATTTTAGAAGCATTTCCTAATTTACAATTGTTAAAAGTACGGGGACAGTTTTGTAGATATACATTAGAATGTGCATCTTTGAAACATGAAAATCTCAAAACACTAATTATAGAAACAGCAGATATTTATGCTAACAATTTTGCTCAAATTTGCGCTTTGCAATTACCAAATCTAGAATGCCTAGAAATGTGGCTTGGTAGACGGCTATATAATTCACAATTTATTATGGATCGGTTGATGCCAATTTTGTTTGGTGAATCATTCCCAAACTTGGCTTACTTGGGGTTGCGTAGTAGCGATTTTTCTGACCTGCTGGCAGAGAATATAGTGCAGTCACCAATTATTGAACGACTTTTAGTACTTGACTTATCAAAGGGGAATTTAAGCGATAATGGGGCAGCAACTTTATTAAACTGTCCAGCTATAAATGAGCTTCATACCCTCAACATTGCTAACAACTGCGTATCAGAAAGTATGGTTCAACAATTGTTACAACTAAACTGTCAGGTAATTGCAGATGAACAGGAAAGTGAGATAGATAGAGGTTGTGGTGTATCACGATATTCTGCTTTGCATGAGTGAGCGTATGAAAGGGCGGGGAGACCCCGCCCCTACTGTGACATTGCGCTTTTTTGGTATCATCTATCTACTTTAGGCATTGCCGATAATAAAGCCCGTAATGCATGATTTACAGCTTCAGAAGTCTTAAATACCTCAGCAATATCAGTATCAAGAATCACTGTTACGTTAGATTTTTGGACTTGATTTACAAAGCGATTGGGACGAGCTTTTGTGTAATCAAAATTATATTCAGGAAGCAAATCATCATTTTCTTCATTGTCAAAATTAGAAGCCGATATATTGTCCATAATCTCTACGTTCTCTATTAGTTGTTAAACGAGCGCTGATAATACGAATAACACCCTGTCTTTGTGTAAAACAAACCAGCAAAAGACGATTTTTCTGGTCAGTTCCAATAATAATTTCCCGTTGTTCGTCAACAGAGTGTAATTCATCATCAAAAATGTAAGCAAACGGGTCATTAAAGACGGTTGTCGCATCTTCAAAACTGACTCCGTGCTTATGTTGATTTTTTCTGCTTTATGGTCGTCCCACTCAAATTGTAGCTCCATAAGACATTTACATCCGCTCTAACATCTTTATCCCCAACAACGATAAACCTAGCTTCAACGTCCTAGCCGTCAAATCGCATAAAGCTAACCGTGAAGTTCTAATCGGTTCCTCCGACTTCAATACCGGGCAATTTTCAAAAAACTGGTTAAACTTTTCGCTTAAATTATACAGATACTCGCACAACCGATTCGGTAATAATTCGCGTTCAACATCACTCAAAACCTCATCCAATTGCAATAAATGCTTCGCTAAAGTCAATTCTGCATCTTCCCGCAGCAAAATTTTGACATCTGTTCCCAAATTACTAAAATCAATGTCACCTTTACGACCAATACTTTGCACCCTTGCAAAAGCATAAAGCATATAGGGGGCGGTATTACCCTTAATTGCCAGCATTTTTGCATAGCTAAACTTGTAATCAGTATTCCGATTTTGGCTCAAATCTGCGTATTTCACCGCACTAATGCCAACTATCTCCGCAACATTGGCAATAAATTCCTCGCTTTCGGAGCGATTGTCTTCGTTTAACCGTGATTCTAAATCACTACGGGCAGCTGCGATCGCATCATCTAATAAATCCTGCAATCGCACTGCTTCCCCGGAACGACTTTTCAATTTTTGCCCATCTTCCCCCAATATTAATCCAAAAGGAGTATGGACAAACTCGCTATCATTGGTTATCCAACCAGCTTTTTTCCCGACTTGAAACACTTGGGCAAAATGATTACCTTGTTCAGCACCTACAGGATAAATTACTCTTTGTGCTTTATCCACATTCACCCGGTAGCGAATTGCGGCTAAATCGGTAGTTGCATAATTGTAACCTCCACCAGATTTTTGGACAATCAACGGTAAAGGATTACCTTCTTTATTGGTGTACCCTTCTAAGAAGATGCATTTTGCCCCTTCGCTTTCTACAACTAAGCCGAGTTTTTCTAACTCTTCAACCACATCTGATAGCATGGAATTGTAAAAGGATTCTCCACGCTCGGTAATGTGATGCGAAATCCCAATTAAGTTATAAACTACCCGATAAGCTCGCCGCGATAAATCACAAACTATCTTCCATGCCTGTATAGTTTTTTCATCACCTGCCTGTAATTCTACTACTGAGCGCCGCGCTGCTTCTTTAAAATTATCGTCTTCATCAAACCGTTTTTTGGCTTGACGGTAAAAAGAAGACAATTCTCCCAGGTTGAGATTCTCAGTAGTCGTCAAGGCTTCGGGATATGCTTCTTTCAAGTAAGCAATCAACATCCCGAATGGTGTGCCCCAATCACCGACATGACTAATCCGCTGCACATCATGACCGATAAATTCTAAAATTCGTGCCAAGCAATCACCAATTATCGCAGACCGTAAATGTCCGACGTGCAT
>JANNFJ010000920.1:0-5539 GCA_031379725.1 Calothrix sp. OTE_75_metabat_31 | reverse complement strand
TTGTACTAAGTATATGACAACATGTTTTTTTTTTTGGAATATTTCTTAGGAATCCGGTTGTGCGAGAATTTGGATGGTTTAAATATAAACCGCGTGCAATTGGCTCGCACTACCTCTTCCTTCGTGTCCTACCCTACGGGAACGCGAAAAGCCTATGTGTCCTTTGTGGTGATTAATCTTACCATCAAAACTAATGACACGAACCAGTAGATAAAGAGGAAAGGGAATTAAAAAAATTCTTAACGCCCAATTCCTACTCCCTACTTCCCGATTTCGCTTCCAAACTCTCTAACCGACTTCGCAATTCCTGATTTTGCTGTTTGAGTTGGTCAAATTCTTCACGTAGCTGCCGCAAAGCATTGTCCGAACCGATATTTTTTTGCACTCGCACAATTTGTTCGTCCGCAATCCTTCGCACCCGTCCATCTGGGGTATGGGTCGAAAGATTCTGCAAAATGCCTATTGCTTTCGGGGTTTCCATTTGCCCTAATGCCACGACCACCGCGACTTGGGTTAAGAAAAAGGTTTCTTTGGCAAGTTCTGACAATTTTTCTAATATCCGTTCGAGGTTGGTAGCATTTTGACCAACGGATATTCGACCTACAGCGCGAATAGCAGTTAATCGTAGAGGTTGTGGCACTCCCAACCTTGTATATTCTAGTATCAAATTTAGCGCAGCATCGGAAGTTTTGAGTTCGGCAAGACCTGCGATCGCACCACTGCGAACTACTTCGTTCCAACCGGCTTTTTCTTCTAGAACTGTTTTGAGTAGTTTGACAACTTTATCATCCTTGTGCTGCTTCTCATCAATTGCCGCTGCGATTGTACCGATACTTCGACAAGCGGCAGCTTCAACATAATAACTTTCGTCGCCGGATTGGACGATTTCTTTTAGGGCTTTGTAGCTTTCGTTAGTTTTGATTTTTGCCAGTGCTTCAACTACCGCACGTCGTACATAGGGGCTATTATCTTTCAACCCGACAACTAAAGCATCAAAATTTTGGTCTAAGTTAATTTCTACAATTTGTCGGGCAATTTCGACACGCACACCCCAAAATGGCTCTTTTGTCAATGCCCCTGCCAAGGTTTTCAGCGCTTCCAAACCGCCCTTTTTTGCTAAAGCAGTTGCGGCATAAATCCGCGAAACTGGATGTGGGTCAAATTCTAATTGGGCTTTTAATTCGGGAATCGGATATTCTAGCGACACAGTTTTGAGGAAATCATTCCCGACATCGAAGCTGAGAAATAAAGGTTTCTCCTCTAATGGGAAGTAAAAGCTTTGTTCTTGTTCGTGAATGCGAACAGTAAAAGTTTTTAACTCAATAGCGGGTGTAATGTCTATATTGGGTAAAATTTCAATGGGCGCAATGCCATGCACCCCTACATCCTTAACCTTTTCCCCTCCAAACCCAATGGGGATTCGCAAGTCAAATAAATCAGTTTGAGTTTGCGTCACTGTCACCGAAGCCAGCTTGGCATCACCATCCCAGGAATAGGCAACTTTAAAATCGGGATGTCCGCCGCGATACACGTACTGGTCAAATAAGAAAGTTAAATTGCGTCCCGTTGCCTTTTCAATTGCCCGTAACAAGTCTACAGTTTCAACAGTTTTGTGAGCGTTATCTTGGACAAAAGTCTGTATTGCCTTCCAAAATAATTCCTCGCCCAACTGCGCCCGTATCATATGATATACACATGCACCTTTTTCGTAGATGTGACGGTCGTATAATTCGATGGCTTCGCGGTAAACATGTGTCACCATTGGACGGCGGTAACGTTCGGCATCTTCGGAAAGATACCCGCGTGCATCTTGTAACCTGTAATATTCGGCTTCCGAAGCACCATATTCGTTTTGAGTCCACATTGTTTCGGAATAGGTTGCCATTCCTTCCTTAATCCAAGCGTGTGACCAATGTTTGATTACAATTAAATCGCCAAACCATTGATGTGCTAGTTCGTGAACGACTAAACTTTCGGTATTGCGGTTATCGATTGCAGCTTTGGCATCAAGTAAACAGCGGTCGGTCAAAACTGTTGTCGAGGTGTTTTCCATGCCCCCAAAAATGAAATCATCGACACAAACTTGGGCATATTTGGGGAAAGGGTACGGATAGCCGTATTTTTCACTCAAAAACTCCATCATGCGTGGAGTTTTACCCATACTGCGTTTTGCGTCTTTTTCGCGTTCTTTTTCAACGTAGTATGTGACAGGTTTACCATTCCACTCATCGCTAATTTCGGCAAAGTCTCCTACAGTTAGCGTCATTAAATAAGTAGGGTGGACTTGAGTTTGCAGCCAGTGGTAAATTTTATCGTTGCCCGAAGTTTCGGTACTGATTAATTCACCGTTAGAAACTGCCATGTAGGACTTGGGTACTCGCACCCGAATTTCTGACGTTGATAATTGTCCGGGGTAGTCGAAACAGGGGAACCAATACCGTGAATCTTCGTCCTCACCTTGCGTCCAAACTTGTATGGGTTTGTTTGGGTAATGTTTTTCCGGTTGGATGAAGTAGATACCGCGTTGGGGATTTTGGCATGAGTATGCGATCGCAATTTTGATTTTGGCATCTAATTGCGTTGGCGAATCGAGGTGAATGTGGAGTTGTTCAGAATCATAGTCAAACTTTTGCTTGTTTGCGTCTATCTCTACACTCGCAATATTGAGATTTACCGCATCCAGCGTTAAACTTTCAATGCCGCTACGAATGGGGTTGAGGGTAATCGTACATGTACCCTGATAACTTTGTTTCGGTATATCGAGTTGAATGTCAAGAAAAATATGCTCTACCTGTCCGGGGCGGTCAGGGTTATAATGCGGTTTTGCCCCTGGTAACTCAAACGATTTATGACGATTATTTTCCGTATCAAAGTAGAACTGTGGCATCGATGCTTATTAACCTTATTATCTTGAAAAATTTAACTAAATTTAGGGAACACAAACAGCAATAACTGTTACCAATATTTTAACTGAGTATAAATACTTCAGATTTAGATTACCTCAACAATAATTTTCATATATTCGCAACCCAATAGACGGTAAGGACCTAATTTAGATACCCTGCCGTAGCTAAGGTAGCGTAAATTAGCCCTTTGTCGTAAATAACGTTACGGATTTATACAATATCTGTGCCCAGATACCCGCCGAGTATAGATTTAACGAATTTAGTAGGAAACAACCTGACGGCATTTACGGATTAGCCAAGGAAGTAAGTGAAGTACTTTTTGGAGCCAACCTTGCCTGTTGGTTTATGAGAATACTAATTTTATCAGTAATTGCCGATAAATTGATGAGGCTGATGCATTAAATCATATCTCATTCCAAATAACGCTTTCACGCTTGCAGACAAGAAACAGAAACACGAGGATAAATAACAATGCCTGAAAATAAATCAAAATTCCTAATTCCTGGGGTTTGTGCGGCTGTAGTACTTGTAGGCGGTATTGCTGGTTACATGTTCTTTTTACGCGGCCCCTCTGGCGATGGTTCTGGTGCCCTTGCGAGTGCGAAAATTGTTCCTGACGATGCCCTGATGGCAGCTTATATTACAACAGATCCCCAAGCCTGGGCAAAGTTGGAACGGTTTGGTACTCCAGAAGCTCAAAAAGCCGTTGCCAAAGAATTGCAAGATTTTAATAAGAATGTATTAGATAGCAGCAACCTTTCCTACGAAAAAGACTTAAAACCTTGGATTGGTGGGGTAATGATTGCATTACTACCCCAAAATGTTGTGAAACCTGCGGCTGACACATTACCAGCCGCCGCTACCCCAGCACCGAATGTTTTGATGGTGGTGGGAATTAAAGATAAAGTAAGTGCTTTAAACTTTGCAAATAAATTGAAGGGTCAAAAAGACGTAAAAATTCAAGAAATCGACTATAAAGGCGAAAAAATTACAGAAACTACAGGTAAGGGGAAACCCAGCTATAGTGCAGTATTAAATAATTCCTATATTGCTTTCGCACCCGAAAAACGCGCAGTCGAACAAGCAATCGATACAATGAAGGGCGAACCTTCGTTTGCTAGCAAGCAAGGGGCAGATAGTATTTTAGCTAAAGGAGTCGATATTCAAAATCCTGTAGCACAAATTTACGTGCCCGATTATGCCAGCATGTTCGAGCAGTTAATTAAAAATAGTCCCCAAGCTTCCCAGATACCTCCGCAATCCTTAGCTCAGTTAAAGCAAGTCAAATCAATGGTTGCGGGTATGGGAATTGACGATGGAGGCGTGCGAATGAAAGCAGTAGCGAATCTCGATCCCAATTTAATTAAGTATAAATACGAACCGAGTCCATCCAAAGTAGTTAGTCAGTTTCCCGCAGATACCATTGCAATGGTCAGCGGGCAAGGTATCAGCCGTTGGTGGACGGCAGTCACCGAACAATCGAAGGACTATCCCGACTTTAACCAAGCCGTGCAACAAACACGCACGCAGTTAAAGACATTGAATATTGACTTAGATAAAGACGTATTTGGGTGGATGGATGGTGAATTTGGTTTTGCACTAATTCCCGCAAATCAAGGGTTATTAGCAAGCGTCGGCTTTGGCGGGGCATTAGTCTTTGATACAAGCGATCGCAAAACAGCCGAAGCCACATTTGCCAAACTCGACACCCTCATCAAAACCCAAAAAGTCGCCGTTGCCCAGCGCAAAATCGGTAATAATGACATTACAGAATGGCAAGTTCCGAACCAAGGAGCATTGATTTCGCATGGTTGGTTAGACCAAAATCGGATATTTGTCGCCTTGGGTGGAGGACAGGTGGCAGATTTTGTCGTCAGCAACAAAGCCCAAAATCTAGATAATAGCGACTCATTCAAAACCATTACAAGTTCATTACAAAAACCAAACGGTGGTTATTTTTACCTAGACATGGACAGAACCATGACCATAGTTAACAAAATTGCCCCCGCAGTACAACCTATTCCACCCGAAACAGCCGCAGTTCTCAACTCAATTCGTGGCATCGGAGTTACAGCAACCAGTCCCGACAAATCCATCAGTCAAATGGAAATGTTGCTATCACTCAAACCCAAGAAATGAGGGAAGTAGGGATTAGGGAGTGGGGGAGTAGGGAGTGAGGTGTAGGGGAGACAAGGAGGAAGTAGACCCAGAACCTGTAAGGGCGGGTTTACCAACCAACCAATCATCCCACGAAAGATCCTCATAAACCCGCCCGACCCCACCCTATACTCCCGATACCCCACCCCACCCCACACTCTCGATCGGATAGCAGGTCTGTATCATTTTACGCCCGACATTGAGTTTACCAACGATATTGTCAGGGCGGGGAGACCCCGCCCCTACGTAAAATTGAAATGAAAAATTATTCCTTACAAGTAGCTCTTAGCACTTAGCTATTAGCCAAAAGCTAACCGCTAAATGCTAATAGCCATTTTAAAAGTTTATTTTTTAGCCGTTTTTAGTATAATTTCAATTTGTTACCAAACAAAAAAAAACTAAACTGTAGACTCCCCTCAAGCATTCATGGCATAAGTAATAAAGCCGTTCAGATGCTTTAAATCATGACTGCCACC
>JANNFJ010000903.1:0-1595 GCA_031379725.1 Calothrix sp. OTE_75_metabat_31 | reverse complement strand
GTATAACTGGCAGTTCCGCTTCCACTTGTCAATGTTCCCGCTGCTAAAGTTGCAGTTAAGCCAGTTACGCCTGTTGAAGCTACGGAAGTTCTGGCATTATACGCAACGCCATTACCACCTGTATAAGGTACACTTGCAGTGGCTGTATAGGAAGCTCCACTTGTGGCAATAGCCGAAAAAGTTGCACTCGAACAAGTAAGTGTAGTGATAGTAGCGATTTTAACGATTGTTACTTCGTTGGTTTTGCAGGCTTGGGAAACTACAAAAAAAGTTAGCAATACTGATACAAATAATGAACTGTTTTTTTTCATATTAATTGATTTTTACCTAATTCTAATTTTTATAACGAACCCTACGTTATGAATCTTAGATTCAATAAATAAATGCAACAGCTTGCTGTTGAAGAGTAAGGCACAGCCTGATGGGTTTTTGCCCGAGGGCAAAAACCCATCAGGCTGTGCAGCGTAAATATTTCGTCTTATCTTTGGGTTCTCACACTCAAAAGAAGATGGCACATTTAACGATAAAGCAAAGGTACGAAATTGCGACATTACGCAACCAAAATTTTTCACAGAGCGAAATTGCCAATAGTATTGGTAAAGATAAATCTGTAATAAGCCGAGAATTAAAGCGAAATTGCGATGCAAGAAACGGCTTGTACAAGGCAGAATTAGCACAGAGGAAAGCTGATTCAAGGCATGAAGATAAGCCTAAAAAGGTGTACTTTACAACAGAAGTCAGAGCCTTTGTAATCAAGTATCTGCAACAGGAATATAGCCCAGAACAGATTGTTGGCTATGCAGAAAAGGAAAAGATAAATTGCGTATCTACCGAACGCCTATATCAGTTTGTCTGGCATGACAAAAAGCAAGGGGGGAGCTACTACAAACACCTAAGAACCCAAGGGAAGAAGTATAGAAAGAGGGGGCAAGCTAAGGACAAAAGAGGTCAAATCGTTGATAGAGTGGACATTAGTAAGCGACCACCCATAGTTGAGGGGAAAACAAGAATCGGAGATTTGGAGATGGACTTAGTCATTGGCAAAGACCACCAAGGGGCTTTACTTACCATTAATGATAGAGCGGCAGGCGTGCTAAAAATGGCTAAAATAGATAGTAAAGAGGCGGCAGTGGTAGAAACTAAAGCAATTGAATTATTAAAAGATTGGCTGCCATATTTACACACTCTCACAACTGATAATGGTAGGGAGTTCGCTAATCATAAGAAAATCGCTCAAAGACTTTGTATTGCTTTTTTCTTTGCCAGACCTTACCATTCGTGGGAAAGGGGAGCAAATGAAAATCTGAATGGCTTAGTTAGGCAATATTTCCCTAAAAAATCTGATTTTAATCTAATAACCGAGCAACAAGTAAATGAGGTAGTTGATAAATTAAACAACCGACCCAGAAAAAGATTTGGATTTAAAACTCCAAACGAAATATTTTCGCAAGCAATCCAAAACAACGGGAAAGTTGCATTTATAACTTGAATCCGCCATCAGTAAAAATATGATTGCAAATAATATTGTAGCAGTAAAGAGCCGCCTTGTCAGAAATGCTTGGATAGAGTGGTTCGCCAAACATTTCTGCTTCAAC
>JANNFJ010000820.1:0-7310 GCA_031379725.1 Calothrix sp. OTE_75_metabat_31 | reverse complement strand
CATGTGATTGAGTTTTTTGCTTTGGGTACAGCCGTCATCGCAACCCGCAGCGACCATCACATTCCTACTCCCCAGTTAACTTTGTCTTTGAATGACCCTCCGACTGTAATCAATAAAGTGTTTGCACCTCCTAGTGACAGCCATTAGTAGGGGAAACCTTGATATTTCAATTGGGATGTATCTTTTCAAATATATTAAATAGTTGGTTGTAGTCAAGGATGAAACGATATTACAGGATTTCGGAAACGCTTCATTCCTAGACCAGCGCGGGTTTATTTGTATTTATACGAATATGGACAGCCTATACTGTGCCCCTACAGTCGATTTTTCCGTCTTTCTAATTCCAATAAAATTTCGGCATGTGCTTCCCGCGTGATGGGGTAGAAGTAGGTTAATACCAAGCCGATGGATAATGCGATCGCAGGCACCGGACCAATGAAAAATCGAACTATCTGTAATACTGCATCTGGCTGTATCTGGGGAATATTGTCTAGTGGTTTGATATAACCTGCCCATCCCAAGCTTTCTAACATCAAAGCAACTGCTAAACCCAAACAAATCTTTTGGATAAAGACGACGAAGCTGTAAAAAATCCCTTCTCTGCGCTGTCCGGTTCTAAGTTCGTCGAGTTCAATAACATCGGGTAACATCGACCAAGGTACTAGATAGGCACAGGAAACACCTGCACCAGCTAATATACATAATATATATAAAAAGAAAATTTGACCGGGTTGGATAAAAAATAGTCCGATTTGGGCAATCAACCAGGAACTCATCCCCATGAAGTAAACAGCTTTTTTCCCCATTCGACGACTGACGCTATTCCATACAAATAACATCGACATCGCTGTACCCTGTACTGCTAGCAATACTAAACTTACATGTAATTGTGGTAAACCCATCCAATTAACTACAAAATAGGGGATGATTCCTGCCGTCAATTGTACGGCTAGCCAGGAACATAAATAAATGCCGATGACGAAAAGGAAAGGAATATTTGTAAAAGCAGCTTTAAGTTGTTGTGTAAAAGGTAGTGAAACCGGTTGTTCGATTTCCGGATTTTGATTTGCTACAGCTTGGGCACGTTTTCTCGTACCCCAGACGCACCAATATACTGGTAAAACTGAGATAATCGCACAAACTGCACCCAAAATTAAAAATTGTAAGGCTCTATCTTTGGGTACTATTGCCGCAATCACGAGGGCAATAATTAGAGAGAGAATGCTACCACCAATTGAAAAAGTAAATCGAAAGCTATTTAAACTGGTGCGTTCGTCGTAATCTTTGGTAAGTTCGGCAGTTAGGGCAGTATAGGGTAAATTGACGACGGTGTAAAAAGCATTGAAAAGAATTGAAACTGCTGTGTAATACCAAAATAAAGCTGTCTGATTAAAGCTCTCATCCGTACTGAAATTGGGAACAATCCAATTCAGGAAAAAGAACAAACCGAAAGGAACTGCACCCCACATCATCCAGGGATAGCGACGACCCCATTTACTTTTGGTGCGATCGCTTAACACTCCCACCATCGGGTCATTAACAGCATCCCACACCTTGCCGATAAGTTGCGTCCTCCCAGCCAAACCGGGACTTAACCCGGCGACATCGGTTAGAAACGGCGATAAATAGGATATTCCAATCATGGCAGTAATTGCCGTTCCCAAATCGCCAGCCCCAAAAGCTAGTTTCGTGCCCAAATCGAGCTTTTTATCTACTGATTTATCTAGAGGATTATCATCGTTTAACTTATCTGATGCAGAATTGCTCATAGCGTTACATTTTTACCCTATAATAGAAAGTTTGCCGACCAATATCGATTATCCACTTTTTGTTGTTATGGTAGACCTTCACGTTTCTTGGTCAGATTATCACCACAAAATCGAACAACTCGCAGCCAAAATTTATCAGTCGGGTTGGGAATTTGACCAAATCCTCTGTTTAGCAAGAGGAGGACTGCGAGTTGGCGATATTTTATCGCGTATTTACCACAAGCCGCTAGCAATATTAGCAACATCATCTTACAGTGGTGGGGGTAAGCAAGAAAGAGGAGGTTTAACTTTCTCACAACATTTAACAATGACTTGTGAAAAGCTAGGTCCACGTATCCTTTTGGTCGATGACTTGGTGGATTCAGGGGTAACGCTACAAGAAACTATTCCCTGGTTAAAGAAATATAGCGCATCTCCAATTGACGATATTCGGACTGGAGTAATTTGGTATAAAGCATGTTCGATTGTACAACCCGATTATTATGTCGATTACTTGGCTGATAATCCTTGGATTCATCAACCCTTTGAGTGCTACGAGTTTACCAATCCGCAAGATTTGGTTGATAAAGGGGTTGTGACAGCAAATGCGACTTGATATTGGAGCAAAAAAATAAAAAGGTTTTATTTGTGTCAGCAAAGGATATTTTTCACGAATCAGTCAAAAAAGCTTTGCAAAAAGAACAATGGGTAATTACAGACGACCCATTAAAATTTAAATTTGGAGAAGTCAACTTCCAAATCGATTTAGGTATAGAGAAAATAATTGCAGCAGAACGAGGAAGTGAGAAAATAGCAGTTGAAATCAAAAGTTTTCTCAATCCCTCTGCAATTACAGATTTTTACTCGGCTTTGGGACAATTTCTTAGTTATCGTCTTGCACTGGCAGGACATGAACCACAGCGAGTATTATACTTAGCAGTTCCACTAGATACGTACAAAACATTTTTTCAACTTGAGTTTACCCAAACTGCTATAAAACAGTATCAGGTTCTGCTAATTATTTATGAACCAGTAAATGAGGTAATTGTACAGTGGATAAGCTAGCAAAATATCAAGAGTATATTAAAACACTGCTAATTCGTTATACCAGTGATGATATTTCCAATAACAATATAGAAGTCCAACTTATTTTAGATACAGAACGCGACCATTATCAATGGATGAATGTAGGTTGGCAAGATTTTAATCGTATTTACCGCTGCGTAATGCATTTTGATATCAAAGACGGTAAAATCTGGCTTCAGCAGAATTTAACTGACCAAAATCCAGCAGAGGAATTAGTTGATATGGGAGTACCACGAGAGGATATTATCTTAGGTTTACAAGCTCCATACAAACGTCAGTTTACAGATTATGGTGTAGCTTAAACAACTTAATCTAGAATACCCTATAGTCAGTGACGAACATCGACAGCACTTGTTCAAAGCTAAAGCTATACTTGAGAATAATTAAATATCTGCCTGTTTTGTCCCTATGGGTAAATTACCGAAGTTCACATGGGTTTTGATATACATTATTTCCATCTTAACTTTCTCTATTTTTGGCTTTATGACAGGCTATATTAGTCGTCTTGATAAGTCAGCTAATTTACTCGCTGTTTCCTGGGGAGATGGTAAATACGGTAAAGCATTTTATGGAGCGCAAATTTTTGCTTATCCTGTCGTGGCCAAATATCGTGTTGAAGCTTACGTTACAATCGGTCAAGGAAACCCTTATTATCATGATATTGGAATACTTGGTAGGGTTGCAACATGGCAAGAAGCAAGGGATAAATACGGCAATATTACCTGGACACCAGCAGGGTTAAATATTGGCTCATCAAGCAAAGTTGAATATTACCTACCACGAGCAAAACTTGAAAATCATCGATGATTAATTTTTGTGTATTTTATACCTAAAAGTGTGAAATATGATATTCATCCTAATTTTAAATACTCAAAATAAACCCCAGACTGTAGAGACGTTACATGTAACGTCTTTACAAAGATATAACTTCATAGTTTTTGGAGATGCTTTATAGCAGTGGTGTGAATGCTTCGATAGTCACAACGGTAATCGCTACCTGGTCATAACTCCCGATAAGAACTTAAAATATTCCAAATTCCTTAATGTTTCTACACAATTTCTTGATAAGTTCATCTTACTTAACATCAAAAGCCCATAAAAAGAACTTACCTATCTTTATTGAATTGAACAAATCAAAAGACAAACGCATTCTACCAAGATTATTTAACAACTTGTAGAGTATAATGGCAAACGAAAAAATTAATTGATATATTTTCCTCGCCATAACCCTACATGGATATTTTAATTGTTGAGGACGAAGCCGAAATTGCTCAGTTAATCCAAATGACACTTGAAAAAGAAGGATTTTCCTGTCGCATCAGTCAAGACGGAATTATTGCATTACGAATGTTTCAGGAACAAATTCCTGATTTAATCATCCTCGACTTAATGATACCTGGGTTAGATGGATTAGAAATTTGTGCCCGAATTCGCCAAAAACCAGGTAGCAAAGACCCATATATAATGATACTGACTGCCAAAGGAGAAGAAATCGACCGCGTAATTGGCTTATCTACTGGTGCTGATGATTACTTAACTAAACCTTTTAGCCCCAGAGAATTAGTTGCACGTGTGCGGGCGCTATTACGGAGGAGCCTGCGTCAAACCGGACAGCATCAGGGGTATAGGACGAAGCATTTCCTGGTTGATTTAGAGCAACATACAGCCAGCAGGATGGTTGATTTAGGGTCAACAGAAGAATTAGATTTAACGACTTTAGAATTTAATTTACTAAGTACTTTTACTAGTAGTCCTGGTCGTGTTTGGAACCGTACCCAATTAATTGACAAACTCTGGGGTGATAACTTTTTTGGTGATGAGCGAGTTGTAGATACCCATGTGGCACGGTTGCGAAAAAAAATTGAGCCTGACCCAGCTAATCCCACTTTTATTAAAACAGTTGTTGGGGTTGGTTATAAATTTGAAGATACTGCCATGTAAAACCTGAAAATGAAAAAAAGTGCGCGTCGAACCAAATCTTTAGCGCTAGCATCTCGGCTATTTCTATCCCACCTGGTAGTAATGATAGTGGGTGTAATTAGTCTTGTGATTATTAGTAAGATTTCTTCACCGCGCTTTTTTGTTTTGCACCTACAACGGTTGGAAAATAAAGGGCTAGATTTACTTGATGTGCGAACTGAGTTGGTACAGGGATTTGAACTTGCTTGGAGACGCAGTACTTTTTGGTCGGTATTGGTTGGTGGTACAGCAGCTGGAGGATTGAGTTACTGGGTTTCTCAACGGATTGTTAGCCAGTTGACCGAAATGGAGGAAATTACCCAAAAGTTTGCAGCAGGTGACTTTAAAGCTAGATTGCCGGTGTCGGATATTCCCGAATTTAGCAGCTTGGGTAATAGTTTTAACCGTATGGCTGCGAGTATTGAAGATGTGGAAGTGCGACGACGTGATTTAGTTGGGGATATGACGCACGAACTCAGAACCCCGCTAACGGTTGTTAGGGGGTATTTGGAGGAACTTGCAGATGGACTTGAACCATCACCGCAGATTTATCAACAGTTGATTCGAGAAACTAAGCGGTTAGAACGTTTAGTCAACGATTTACAGGAACTGTCGAAGGCTGAAGCGGGTTATTTACCCACTAGTATTAAACCTGTTAACTTGTATCCGACTTTAGAATCGTTAGTGCAGAAATTTGCCGACCAATTACTCGAAGATGGCCCAGTTTTGCGTTTAGAATGTCCCCCACAATTACCGTTGGTGCTAGCAGATATTGACCGTACCGAACAGGTGTTAGTTAATTTGATTGGGAATGCGGTACGTTATACCCACAGTGGTTCGATTACGATACGTGCTTGGACTTCAGACTCGCAATTATGGATTGCTGTTGTCGATACTGGTGTGGGTATTGCAGCAGAAGATTTACCCCACGTTTTTGAACGATTTTGGCGTGCCGATAAGTCACGTTCAAGTCATTCGGGTGGAACCGGTATTGGTCTTGCTATATCGCGCCGTTTGGTTGAGTTGCAAAATGGTAAAATTGAAGCCGAAAGCAATAATGGTATTGGTAGTACGTTTCGTTTTTGTTTGCCTTTGCAGTAGTTAGTAGTTAGTAGTCATACCAATTTAATATGAAGTTGCATAAATATTGAACCCCACCCTAACCCTCCCCGCTTGCGGGGAGGGAACCGGATTTTCCCCTCCACGAAGCGCGGGGAGGGGATTAAGGGGTGGGGTAAAATTCTATGCAGCTTTACATAGATTTGGTATCAGTAGTAAATAGTTAGGAATAAAAATAAAATACTAACCACACTCCCAACGACCACTGACCACTGACTACTGACCACTGACCATTGACCATTGACAACTACAAGCTATTGACACAGCGCAGCCACAATAATGTCATACTCCATTGCTAGGTTGGAGTTATAGTGCTTTTTTGCAGTGCAAATAGTCGCTTGTATTTCCAAAATACAGCTTCTCTAATCCCGAATCCATTACCAACGGCCCTTAACCCAACCGTAAATATGTCTACTTTATTTCTTGCTGCATTTCTGGTCAGCTTACTAACTATATCTGGTTGGGCTGCGATCGCCTACCTATTCCCTAGCGATTCCCAGTAAAAGACCTAAAACTAAATTTTACTACTGCGTTATATCAACATGATATTAACATCACGTAAAATATGATTAGTATGGCAATAAAAGTTACATAAATTCCTACCTGTTTTAATTTGGTAATAGTGCCTATTGTTCGTTGTTTTAAGAACTAAAAAAACTGCTGTCAAGTAAATTTAATTTATGAATGCATTAAAAGTGACGAAAACAGCACTCAAAAACCTTAAATTATCAAAATATTCTCTCATTGATGGCAAATAAATTATACATGCAATATATCGGCAATGTGTAAGTAGTGATGATGTTTATGTGAAGCCCTAGAAACTTTACAATCAGGGATTATGAGCTAAATAGGGCAGAATTATAGACTAGTTCATATTTACATTTAATTACTGTAAATTTTCTTAAAAATATAACGCTAACGAAAGCTAGTAATCCGTATAATTGCTAGTTGATTTATAGTATTTTGAAAATACGTATATGTACTGTTTTGTTTGTTTTCAGTATTCTATTAACATTTATTTAAAATCAAAATGTATTAATTTAAGCCAGCTTAAATGCTGATTAGAGGTTAAAAATTACAAGCTAGACTAGAGAGAACATCGATAGTTAAAGAATGTAATATATATTACGTATTTTTGATGATTTTTCCTAATTGAGGAGTGTCCGCAGTGAACAAAATTCAATTGGTAATGGTTGTTAGCTACCTAGCGATGACCATTTATTTCTTCATAAATTGGATGAGTTTTTCCTTGCGTCGTCTAAATTCTTCCCCTGAAGATACTTTTTTATCATTTGTGATGTTTTGTATCTCTACTATTTTTTGGCCCCTAATTATTCCTATGTCTTTATTGCAAATACTTAAAACACGCAAGTTACAAATTGATACTGTAGTTCCTGT
>JANNFJ010000810.1:0-5176 GCA_031379725.1 Calothrix sp. OTE_75_metabat_31 | reverse complement strand
GCTGGCCTCGTTCATGATGGTCAGTCTCAGCATGACCAAAGTCGAAAACATCCACAGAATTGTCGTTGTTGAAGTCTCCTGTCATTAACTCCACAATCGGCACATTAGTCAATGTGCTTCTAACTGTAGTATTAACTGTCTACATGGTATTAAATGGCAACCAGCTTTGGGATGGTATCTTTCAATGGTTTCCATCGCATATTAGTACCCAAGTTCGTCAATTAATGCGCGAAGATTTTCATAATTACTTTATTGGACAAGTTACATTAGCAGCAATCCTTTCCGTTATCCTAATTTTAGTATTTCTAGTTCTTCAGGTTCCCCTAGCTTTATTATTTGGATTAGCAATCGGCTTCTTTTCACTCTTCCCCTTTGGTACTGGAATCGGTATTAGTATTGTGGCATTGTTAGTGGGGTTACAAAATTTCTGGTTAGGTGTCGAAGTTTTATCGGTTGCTGTTGGTATCGACCAAATCAATTCAAATTTCGTTGCACCTCGAATTCTCGGTAATTTAACTGGTTTGAATCCAGTATGGGTGGTAATTTCTTTATTAATTGGAGCTAAACTTGGAGGTTTAATTGGTCTATTAGTTGCCATACCCTTAGCTAGTTTCATCAAAGATGTTGCTGATAACTGGCGTATTGGTGGATTTAAACTAGAGGTTATTGACAATAATTATGATAATACAATCAAGCTTGAGGAAAACCCAGATGTAGTAATAGGGCGATAATAGGACAATTGGAATATTCGCTTATCAATGAAGTGGGTTATGCTGAAGCAACTTATCCTCAAAGACTGGAAAAGTTTCCATTATGCGGAGTTGCCGCTGTACCCATTAACTGTTGTAATTGGCACAAATGCGAGCGGTAAATCGAATGTTGTAGAAGCTTTTGAATTGCTGAAACGGATTGTTGAAAGCCATCCAATCGATACTGCATTAGGAGGTGATAAAACGCTGACTTCGATTCGAGGAGGAGTTGAATGGGCAGCAATTAAACCCGAACGTGAATTTACCCTCAAGGCAATTGTTGAAGGTGAAGGGAATCAAATTGATTATTTGTACGCGATAACTGTAGAAACCAAACCCGATACAGTTATTTTGGAGGAAAAAATCACTTGTCGTGAATATCAACGTGACAAAAAAACAGTGATTTTTGAACGCGATTTAGTTACTAGTCATTTAGATTCCTACGACGAATCAGAAACAGTTCTGAAAATATCGACTTTATATAAAAATTCGCGTTGGACGCTTCCCAACAATTACAAATCGGTTTTAACCTACTTTAAAAATACTTACATTCTCGATAATATTCGGGAAGTCAATCTAATTATCCAAAACCTCGAAAAAATCTTCGTTATTAACCCAGTTCCTGCTAAAATGCGAAGTTATTCGCCACTTTCTAAAGTTTTAGAAAGCGATGCGTCAAATTTAGCTGGAGTTATTGCCGGATTATCATTACGAATCCGCGATGAGGTTGAAGATACTTTATCAGCATATGCCAGAGGTTTACCCGCTGGCAATATTTTAAAAGTTTGGGCTGAACGTGTTGGTCGATATGGCACTGATGATGCGATGCTATACTGCGAGGAAGAATGGGCACACGGTCAAGTTCAAGAAGTTGATGCTCGTACTATGTCGGATGGGACGCTACGATTTATTGCCATCATGACGGCATTATTAACCATTCCCGAACAAAGTCAATTAGTCATCGAAGATATTGATAACGGGTTGCATCCTTCCCGTGCGGAGTTATTAGCAAGAATGTTGCGCGAAATCGGTAAAAAACGTCAAATTGATATTTTAGTTACCACCCACAACCCCGCTTTACTCGATGCATTTGGTGCGGAGATAGTACCTTATGTAATTGTTGTCCATCGAGATGCTGCAACTGGTGAAAGTCGGTTAACTAAGTTAAAAGATATTGAGAATTTGTCGAAGTTGATGGTTTCGGGTGCGTTGGGACAATTAACGACAGAAGGGGCAATTGAGAAGAGTTTAGTAGAAGAGAAAATTGATAAGAAAAACAAATAGTTATGGCTGATAGGTTGGATGTAACCTAACATTTATATTATTCGCTACGTTTTTGTCCCGCTTGGGATTGCAAACCCCAAGCTAATAGCAGAAGTCCGTTAAAACGGACTAAATAAAAAATATTATTATGTATATTTTAAATAAATAAATTTTCTATTTGTGAATCCAACAAATCTACGTAATCTACAACATTGTTATACTAAAAACGCTTAAAAGCTCGACTTTTATCATGCCGAGGAACGAAGCATCTTCAATATGTCATGCTGAGGAACGAAGCATCTCAAAACCTTACGGCAAGTCGAGATTCTTCACTTCATTTCATTCCGTTCAGAATGACAAATTATACCTATGTCGGACTAAAACATCTTCTGAGGAACAAAGTATCTTTAATTTGTCATGCTGAGGAATAATCGCGTATATTAGTAAATATTTCTAGTTCAATATCCATACCACTAACTGCTAATAATTATAATTTTTTGTAAGTTAGTGTTAGCGGAGCGCAACGATAGCGATTCCAATATAAATGTTGGGTTACGCTGTCGCTCCACCCAACCTACCATCAAAATACTATTAATATATAATATTTGTAGCTGTAACCAGCGAGTAATGCCTTATGTCTGAACATCCCATTATTACACTTACACCCGAACAAGAAGCATTAATTCCCATTTATCACGATAAGTGGCGAAAAATTGCACTTTCAACTGAGCGAATTGATCGGCAAAAAGCAGCAGATGCCGTGAAAGCTGCTTATAAACTGATTGGAGACGAAGAACCTAAAATCATTTTTTTTGATAGTCTTTATCCTGCTGCTAAGTTTATTTGGTTTGAAGGATGTTATTCGGACTTGGACTTTTTCTGGGATTTAAAAGAAAAGCTACCAAGAGTTAATTAGTATGTATCTGAGTATCCAACACAGGATATGGAATTATTTAAAATAATACGAGAAATTGAAGGTTGTGTGATAGCAGAAGCAGAAAAAATTTTATCAGTCGATGATGCAATTCTGTGTGATGAGTTTGGTTCAGGTCATCTACAAACTGATATATTATGCTATGAATTTGGTTGGTATGATTTCTGCTTTTCCGAACTTAAACACAATCGAAGTCAAGAATGGAAAATTTATCAAGATATTCTTGAAAATTGTGGACGAATTTATGCATATGAAGAAGCTTGCTTGATATGCGATCGCGTAGCGACTCCGCAGGAGTATCGCCCCACTCTCCTCTGCTTCGATAATCAAAATCGTCTCCACGCAGAAGGAGAACCTGCAATCGAATACGCTGACGGGTTTAAAGTCTATGCTCATCACGGTGAATGGCTACCCAAACGATAAATCTTTAAAAAAATTGGCATAGAAAGAAAAATTAGTAATCTTCAAATTTTGCCAAATTGATGTAAATTTGCTGTTTAAAAGTAATATTGACTTAAAAAAGTGTTTTTTTACATACAAAATATACAAAACAGAAAACAATTTTCTGAGACTTTTTGATATTCACAGTCTTTGAATGGGCATACTCACCTATAGAAGAGTATAAGTACAAGCTGTTATGACGAAATTATTATATAAAGAAGATACAGTCATTGGCTACCGCATTATTGAAAAAATCTACTCAGGCAGCAAAACCTTAGTTTATCGAGCAGTTAGAGAACAAGATCGACAATTAGTCATCCTCAAACTGATGGCAACCCAATACCCTACCTTCAGTGAAATTACTCAATTTCGTAATCAATACACTATAACCAAAAATCTCGACCTTCCTGGCATAGTCAAACCCCTAAGTATAGAAAATTATGGCAACGGCTATGCCTTAGTGATGGAAGACTTTGGTGGTATTTCTCTGGCAGATTGGCAACTAGGACAGAAAATGGAGAATAATCCTATTACCTTAAGTCAATTTTTTGCCATTGCCATCGAAATTGCCTCTATTTTGGAGGGACTGCATCGCTGTCGGGTCATTCACAAAGACATTAAACCTGCCAATATTCTCATTAACCCTAGTACAGGTGAGGTAAAACTCATCGATTTTAGTATTGCCACTCTACTACCTAGAGAAATTCAATTCCTTACTAATCCCAACGTTTTAGAAGGCACTCTAGCTTACATTTCCCCCGAACAGACGGGTCGGATGAATCGAGGCATCGACTACCGCAGCGACTTTTATTCTTTGGGTGTCACCTTTTTTGAACTTCTCACGGGACAGTTACCCTTCACTGCCACTGACCCGATCGAATTAGTTTATTCTCACATTGCCAAACAACCGCTAAAAGCCAGCGATATTAATGCCAATATTCCCCCGATTTTGTCTGACATTATTACCAAGCTGATGGCAAAAAATGCCGAAGACCGTTATCAGGGCACGCATGGATTAAAGCATGACTTGGAGACGTGCCGTAACCAGTGGGAAACTGGAAATATTGCCACCTTTGAGTTAGGACTGTGGGACATCTCCGACCGTTTTTTGATTCCGGAAAAACTGTATGGTCGCAAACACGAAGTTGAAACCCTACTTGCAGCTTTTGAGCGTGTTACTAGGGGGACAACTGAAATGATGTTAGTTGCGGGTTTCTCTGGGATTGGTAAAACTGCCGTGGTCAGCGAAGTCCACAAACCCATTGCACGGCAGCGTAGTTACTTTATCAAAGGTAAATTTGACCAGTTCGGGCGTGATATTCCCTTATCAGGATTGGTACAAGCTTTTCGGGATTTAATCGGACAATTGCTTAGTGAAAGTGATGCTCAAATTCAACATTGGAAAGCTAATATTCTATCGGTATTGGGAGAACAAGCTGGGGTAATTACTAATATTATTCCCGAACTTGAACAGATTATTGGTAAACAACCAGAAATTAGCGAACTTTCTGGTAGTGCTGCTCAAAATCGGTTTAATTTATTGTTTCAAAGATTTATTCAGGTTTTTACTGCTAAAGAGCATCCTCTCGTTATTTTTCTGGATGATTTGCAATGGGCAGACGCAGCTTCTTTAAAATTCATCGAATTATTAATGAGTCAAACCAATGTAGTCAACAAAAATCCTTCCTTGTCTTCTGCTGAAAGTACAGAAAAGCTCTGTTCCCACATGCTTCAAGGGGATTGCGAGTTTGATGAAATAAAGAGAGATGACGAAACAGGGGGGGGGTTG
>JANNFJ010000769.1:0-4562 GCA_031379725.1 Calothrix sp. OTE_75_metabat_31 | reverse complement strand
ATAAATTTGGGACAGCGTAATAATTCGATACATCAAAAGCATGACGAACTCCGTGATGTGCTACATTCGCGTCAACACGAGCGACATCTGATACTTTTGCAAGATTTTCCCGACCCAGATGCACTATCTTCGGCTTGGGCTTATCAGCTAATTGCTCAACAATATGATATTAAATGCGATATTATTTACGGCGGCACACTCAGCCATCAAGAAAATATAGCTCTAGTTAAACTTACGGGTTTACCAGCGCAGCGCTGGGGATTATCAACATTAAAAAATAAAGATTTATCCTCGTATCAAGGTTTTGTATTAATTGATAATCAAGGAACTACTTCGCAGTTACTATCGGTAGTCCAGCAAGCCAAGATTCCCTTGGTTGCAGTTATTGACCATCACAGTTTGCAGGGCGAACTCAAAGCTGATTTCATGGATATTCGTCCTTCAGTGCGAGCAACTGCAACAATTTTTACACAGTATCTTCAGTCAGGCTTATTGACTTTAGATAACAGCATTAGCCAGCATGTTAAATGTGCTACAGCTTTAATGCACGGGTTGCGTTCTGATACTAATCGTTTGATGCAAGCCCAAGAAGAAGATTTTATGGCTGCAGCATATTTGAGTCGATTTTGCGATGCACAATTGTTGAACGCTGTACTGCAAGCTAATCGTTCCAAGCCAGTCATGGATGTGATCGAGCGATCGCTTAAAAATCGCATCGTCAAAAATAACTTTTCCATTGCTGGAGTTGGTTATTTACGCTACGATGACCGCGATGCCATCCCCCAAGCGGCAGACTTTTTAGCAACCGAAGAGAACGTCCATACTGCGGTTGTGTACGGTATTGTCCACGACGAAGACGAAGAACTCGAAGTCGTCATCGGCTCATTGCGAACCACTAAGCTAACTTTAGACCCAGATGAATTTATCAAAGAAGCTTTTGGGCAAGATAGCAGTGGACGATTTTTTGGTGGTGGACGTACTAGTGCAGGTGGGTTTGAAATTCCAATAGGATTTTTATCCGGTGGTAATGAAAACTCGGCTTACGCGAAGGTAAAATGGGAAGTCTACGATTCGCAAATTAAGCAGAAACTACTGCGGTTGGTAAATCCTAGAGATAACCCAATTCAATCGGAATAATTCGGGGTGTGGGGAGTTAGGAGTTTTTCGTTAATCTTCCCCTTGTCTCCCTTGTCTTCCCAATCACTACTCCCTACTCCTTACTCCGTAAAAAAGTGGAACTATATTTAATTCGACATGGCATCGCCGAAGAAAGGCAAGAAAACATTAAAGAAGAAGAACGTAAATTGACAGACGAGGGACGGCATAAAAGCGAGAAAGTTGCTCAACGTCTTGTTGAACTAGATTTAAAATTCGATTTAATTCTAACTAGTCCTTTAACACGCGCTCTCCAGACAGCAAAAATACTCATCAAAGCTGGACTTAGCGAAAAACTCGAAGAATCAGATTTTCTTGCTCCTGATGGAAATATCTCAAATTGGATTGCTGATTGGCTAGAACCGCGAAATTATTCCGCCGATACTAAGCTGGCGGTGGTCGGACATGAACCCGATTTGGGCAATTGGGCGGAGATTTTGCTCTGGGGCGAAGCAAAAGGCAGCTTAGTCGTGAAAAAAGCTGGTACGATCGGAATAAAACTACCAGAAGAGGGCTATCCTTTGGGTCGCAGTCAGATGTTTTGGTTGACACCGCCCAAGTTCCTGCTTTAACAGATTTTCAACGTTGCTGGCAAAATATCTGTTAGAAGGGATACAGTTATAGCTATAAGTATTTCTGGTAATTTAGGCCTGAGCAAATCTTTTAGAAAGCAGATGGTGTTGCCATGATAGCGTGCGAATTTAGGCCCGGTTTGGAAGGCATCCCTGCCGCCGAATCTAGTATTAGTTTTGTTGACGGGCAAAAAGGACTTCTTGAATATCGTGGCATTCGGATTGAGGAATTAGCACTCAAAAGTACGTTTTTGGAGACTGCATACCTTTTAATTTGGGGTCAACTTCCCACCAAGGAAGAACTTAAAGAGTTTGAGCATGAAGTTCGCTTCCACCGACGCATCAAGTATCGCATTCGTGACATGATGAAGTCGTTTCCCGAAAGTGGTCACCCGATGGATGCCCTCCAAGCCTCGGCTGCTGCTTTGGGTTTATTTTATTCGCGCCGTGATTTACTTAATCCCGTCTACATTCGGGGTGCTGTAGTTCAACTTTTAGCAACTATCCCGACAATGGTGGCAGCATTCCAATTAATGCGAAAGGGTAACGACCCAGTTCGCCCGAATGATGACCTTGACTATAGTGCCAACTTCCTGTATATGCTCAGTGAGAAGGAACCCGACCCATTAGCGGCACGGGTTTTTGATGTTTGTTTGATTCTTCATGCCGAGCATACAATGAATGCTTCGACTTTTAGCGCCAGGGTAACAGCTTCGACTTTAACTGACCCTTATGCTGTGGTAGCGAGTGCGGTGGGAACTTTAGGAGGTCCCTTGCATGGTGGGGCAAACGAAGAAGTAATCCAGATGTTGGAAGAAATTGGCACAGTAGAAAATGTCCGCGCTTACATTGAAAATTGTATTGAGCGCAAAGCAAAAATTATGGGGTTTGGGCATCGTGTCTACAAAGTCAAAGACCCACGCGCCACAATTTTACAAGACTTAGCACAACAGTTGTTTGCGAAGTTTGGGCACGATAAATACTTCGACATTGCTCAGGAAATGGAGCGAGTTGTTGAAGAAAAACTCGCGCATAAAGGAATTTACCCGAATGTTGACTTTTATTCGGGTTTAGTGTATAGAAAGATGGGCATTCCAACTGACTTGTTTACGCCGATTTTTGCGATCGCGCGTGTAGCAGGTTGGCTGGCACATTGGAAAGAACAACTCGCAGAAAACCGAATTTTCCGACCCACTCAGATTTATAACGGTCTTCACGAAGCCCCTTATACGCCGATGGAAGAAAGGGAGTAGGAAAGAGGGGGAGACAAGGGGGAAGGGAGACAAGGGAGAGGGGAGAGGAAATTAGAAGTTTTGTCTCCCCACCTTCCTACTCCCTAATTCTTTTAATTCACAAATTCCAATCTATACCATAAGTAGAAATTCTCGTCGCCGGCACTGAGCTAAAAACCATGCAACGATATACTAAGCATGGGATTGCAAAAAAAATCTTAAAATTGCACGGGTTGTCTGTAACGAGAATAACGGGTGATTTACAGTAATTAACAAGCAGGGATGTCCCTAAAGATTAATCTATGACCAGATAAAAAATGAAGGGAAAAGCAAAGGGAAAAAGATAAAAGTAAGAAAAAATAATATACTTCAACCTTGTGCCTAATGCTTTCGGCTCTTCAGGCTTTAGTTGACCTAAAAAAGTACAAAACATGAACTCAGGAATTGATCTGCAAGGAACTTTTATAGATTCCCTCATGGATTTGGGGCTGCCATCCGGCACAGCCAAAGCAATTTGGATGCCCCTGCCAATGATTTTGATGCTGATAGGCGCGACAGTAGGGGTATTGACCTGCGTGTGGCTGGAACGGAAGATTTCAGCAGCAGCCCAACAGCGGATTGGTCCTGAATATATCGGTCCATTAGGGCTACTTGCGCCTGTAGCAGATGGTTTGAAGCTGGTTTTTAAAGAGGATATTATACCAGGTCAGGCTGACCCACTACTGTTTACCCTCGGCCCCATCATCGTTGTATTACCTGTATTTTTGTCCTACCTAATTGTGCCTTTTGGACAAAACTTGCTAATTACCGACGTAAGTATGGGAGTATTTTTGTGGATTGCCCTATCAAGCGTCCAGCCGATTGGATTGTTGATGGCAGGTTACGCATCAAATAATAAATACGCCCTGTTGGGAGGATTACGAGCTGCGGCACAATCGATTAGCTACGAAATTCCCCTCGCATTATCGGTGCTGGCGATTGTCATGATGTCTAATAGCCTCAGCACCGTCGATATAGTTAATCAACAATCTGGCTACGGTATTTTAGGATGGAACGTTTGGCGGCAACCAGTCGGCTTTATTATCTTCTGGATTGCAGCATTAGCCGAATGCGAACGGATGCCCTTTGACTTACCCGAAGCTGAAGAAGAACTCGTCGCTGGTTATCAAACCGAATATTCGGGGATGAAATTCGCCCTTTTCTACCTGAGTTCCTACGTAAATTTAGTACTCTCCGCGCTCTTAGTATCGGTTTTATACCTTGGCGGTTGGGATTTCCCCATCCCCCTCAACCTCATCGCTAGCTGGTTCGGTGTCAGCGAAACTAGCCCAGTGTTACAGATTATTGCGGCTTCGCTAGGCATCACCATGACCTTGCTTAAAGCCTACTTCCTAGTATTCCTAGCGATTTTGCTACGTTGGACAGTACCCCGCGTTCGCATTGACCAATTGCTGGATTTAGGTAAGAAGTAAATTTACCAAAGCAATTGGTAAAAGGAACTTCCAACCTAAATCCAGCAATTGGTCAATGCGAACGCGGGGTACTGTCCAACGTAGCAAAATCGCTAGGAATACTAGGAAGTAGGCTTTAAGCAAGGTCATGG
>JANNFJ010000744.1:0-2897 GCA_031379725.1 Calothrix sp. OTE_75_metabat_31 | reverse complement strand
GTAAAGCCTGAAGATTCATCACCATATCTAGGACTGCACTACCCAGCTACCGACATTCCCAAACCCGCAAGAGAGTTATACACCCACACCAAATTACGTTTCATCCCCGACTTCAATGCCGAAGCTAGTTATTTAATTCCGCAAAATCATCCCCATTCCCTACAACCCCTCGATTTAAGTCGCGCGGTGTTGCGAAGCGTGGACTCCTGCTGCATCAAGTATCATCAAAATATGGATGTTGCAGCATTGTTAGTTATATCGCTAGTTCAAGACCAAAAACTGTGGGGTTTAATTTCCTGTCATCATCAAACCCCGAAATACCTTTCTCACGAAACTCGGATGCTGTGCGATTTTTTTGCACAAATCGTATCGTTGGAATTGTCCAAGAAAGTTATTCAAGAAGATATTGATTATAAAAATAAACTCAAATCCCTACAGTCGCAATTTATCGAATCGATTTCTCAAGCTGATAACTTTGTTGATGCACTCATCCATCCCGCACCCCGGTTACTCGATTTAGTCAGTGCAGGTGGATGTGCAGTTTGTCTTGATGATGAAATTACCGTGGTTGGCAATGCACCCGATATCGAAGCTATTCGTAAACTAATTGAGTGGATAGATACCAATATCAGCGACGATTTATTTTCCACTAATTCATTACCCAAGCTGCACCCCGATGCCGAAGCGTATAAAGATACAGCTAGCGGGTTGCTAGTTTTGCGTATCTCCCGCATCCGTAGCTACTATATACTATGGTTTCGTCCCGAAGTTATTCAAACTGTAAATTGGGCAGGTAATCCCAACTTTGTATTTAATGTTGCCGAAGATGGTAATTTTACACTCTCACCCCGTCAATCCTTCGAGTTATGGCAAGAAACAGTGCGGTTAATTTCGTTACCTTGGAAACAGTGCGAACTCGATAGCGCTGTTGACTTGCGAAATGCAATAGTTAGTATTGTCCTCAATAAAGCTGACGAACTTGCGAAAATCATCCTCGAACTCGAACGTAGCAACCGGGAACTTGATTCCTTTGCTTATGCAGCTTCCCACGACCTTAAGGAACCATTGCGGGGTATCCATAATTATTCAACGATTTTACTCGAAGATTACGGTTATTTGCTCGACACCGAAGGTATTGATTACCTTAATACCTTGGTTCGATTAACTCAACGAATGGACTCGTTGATTGATGCTTTACTGCGGTTATCGCAATTAGGACAAGCACAAATCAAGCAACAGACTATTAATTGTAACGAATTATTGAGTCGAGTGTTGGAAATGTTTCATGCTAGTCGTCTGGAAAAAACCGTTGATATTCGCATTCCTCGACCTTTACCAACGGTTGAATGTGACTCTATATTAACTAGCGAAGTGTTTAGCAATCTAATTAGTAACGCTTTTAAGTATAGCGATTCGCAAAGCAATTCCTTCGGGAATCACACTTCTCAATGGATCGAAATTGGCTATCTCGATTCCTCACCTCCCGTATTTTACATCCGCGATAACGGTATTGGCATTCAACCTCATCACCAAGAAACCATTTTCCGCTTATTCAAACGACTCCATTCCCAAGAAAAGTATGGAGGGGGTACTGGTGCCGGACTTGCGATCGCCAAAAAAATTATCGAACGTCATGGGGGTAAAATCTGGGTAGAGTCTATTTACGGGGAAGGTTCAACATTTTTCTTTACACTCCATAATAATTAATGTCTTTTAATAAAAAGTTACGTTGATATTAGATGCATGACAAACCCAGTTTACGAACCTATACTTGTTGTCGAAGACAGCAACGAAGATTTTAAAATACTTCAACGTTTAATGCGACGGATGGAAGTCCAGAACCCGATTTATAGATGTATTGATGGCGATGATGCTTTAGACTACCTCCAGCACCAGGGAATTTACGAGGATACCAAAATTTCCCCTCGACCTTCAATAATTCTCCTAGACCTTAATTTACCCGGTACAGACGGACGCGATGTCCTCGAAAAGCTGAAACAATCCGTAAGCTTTCGAGAAATACCCGTAGTCATATTTACAACATCATCGAATCCCAAAGATGTAGAATTATGCTACCGCAAAGGTGCAAATGGCTACCTGATTAAGCCAATGAATTCAGAAGAACTCCAGAATATCATCCGTGCATTCGTTAATTACTGGTTAGAAGTCAATGTTGCACCAGTTGGGGAATAAGGCAGTAGAGAGTTAGTAGCAACAATCGGACTTACGCAAAAACTCTCCCAAACCCCTATTTACTCTGTGTCGCGCCAGGTGCTACAACGGGGGGTAGACGCGCAGCGGCTTGTCGTAAGTACCTCAACGCCAGATTACACCCTGCGGGAAGCAAGCTACAACGGGGGGAACCCCCGCACGCAACTGGCTCCGCAACGCACTGGCTTCTGTGTGACTGCGTGGTCAAAAAATATAAATTCCTGTACCCCTTTCAATAACTCCCCAATCTACTCTCTACGGACTATTCCCCAATACATGATAAGATTGACAGATAACTTCCGAACCGTTTAAATTAAATTTATTTTTATTTAAGATTATTCAAATAAGCTCAACCAATCCTGCCATTTCTCCATGCTATGCCGGATACCTGGACGCTGCTAATCGTTGACGACTGTGCAGAAGACCGAAAAATTTACCGTCGCTATCTTCAAAAAGACCCTCATCTATCTTACGAATTTATCGAAGCAGATTCCGCCGATGCTGGATTAGCATTATGGCAGCAAATGCAGTTTGATGCCATCTTGCTTGATTTTTGCCTGGGCTTCGCTGAGCTCGCTGACCGCGACAGCGGCGGCGAGAAACAGGTCGCCGCCGTCGTCGACCGCAAAACGCCAGTCACGCAGGTCGAGGTTCTTGCGCAGCAGCCCGCGGTAGACGTCGGCGTG
>JANNFJ010001370.1:0-3485 GCA_031379725.1 Calothrix sp. OTE_75_metabat_31 | reverse complement strand
TGTTTCTTTACAACGTCAGGAACGCCAACTAAATGTAACAAATAATGTCCTTAAAAATAGTATGGCTACGGATGCGGAGAAACCCAGCGCTGGACTAGTGTCTCCCAGTCCGGCTGGGACAATTTTTTTACCTGCTGCATCGGCAAGCTCTAACTCAACACAACAGAATAATTCTCCCATCCCAGCGCAACCAAATAACTCACCAGCACCAGGATATTAATTTTTTTCGGTCAGTGGTCAGTAGTCAGTGGTCAGTAGTCAATGGTCAGTAGTCAATGGTTATTTCTAACTCCCAACTCCCAACTCCTAACTCCCAACTCCTAACTCCTAACTCCTAACTCCTAACTCCTAACTCCTAACTCCTAACTCCTAACTCCTAACTCCTAACTTCCCACTCCTAATTCCCTACTCCCTTTAGCCGTAATGCAGAAGTTTCCAGGCAAAATCAAATTCCGAAATATTCCTTCGTCAGAATTGAAAACTGGGCGCAAAAAAAATAGTCATTCCCAGGAAACTAATTCTGACTTGCAAACTAAGGAACAAACGCCGAATACAAAAATTCGCTTGTTTGCGGTTTGGGGTGTATTAGTGGCAGCAGGTATTGGGTTAGGTATGAATTTGTATAATTTGCAAATAGTTCGCGGTTCAAAATTGATGCAGAAGGCGCGGAACCAACAAATGGTGAATTTGCGCCCTTATATGCCTCGTCGTCAGGTAGTTGATCGCAATCAGGATATATTGGCGGTTGACCGTCAAGTGTATACTTTATACGCCCATCCTAAGCAGTTTGATAAAGCGCCTCATGATGTAGCCCAGCAATTGGCACCTATATTAGAAAAAGATGCCAGTGAGTTAGAGAAAAAATTTGTTGGTAAAAATAGCGGGGTTATTCTCAATGCCACCCTCCCAGAACCAACTGCTGACAGAGTTTCGGCATTACGATTAAATGGTTTGGAACTGCGGCAAAAGTTTGCACGTTTCTATCCAAAGCAGGATTTGGCTTCTGAAGTTGTCGGCTATGTGAATCTTGACCGTCGAGGCCAAGCTGGGGTGGAATACAGTCAGGAGAAATTGTTAGAACGTTCGATGCAAACGGTGCGGTTGAGTCGTGCTGGCAATGGGGCTTTGATGCCCGATTATGCACCGGAAGGCTTTCCCAATTTTGATGATATGCATTTGCAATTGACTCTTGACAGTCGTTTGCAACGTTCGGCACGTTTCGCGCTCAAAAATCAGATGAAGCGATACGGTGCAAAACGTGGTGCAGTGATAGTGATGGATGCTTCTGATGGTTCGTTACTAGCGATGGTGACGCAGCCTACTTATGATGCTAACCAGTATTCTAAAGCAGATATTTCGCTGTTTAAGAATTGGACAGTTGCCGATTTGTACGAACCGGGTTCGACATTTAAGCCGTTGAATGTGGCTGTAGCACTCGAAGCAGGTGTAATCAAACCTAATGATACATTTAACGATTCTGGTACAATTCAGGTTAGCGATCGCACGATTAAAAACTCCGAAGATAAACGCTACGGACGCATCAGTATTTCCCAAATTCTCAAATTTTCCAGCAATATTGGCATGGTTCAAATTATCCAAAAAATGCGTCCTAGTAACTATTACGGCTGGTTGGAACGCTTGGGATTAGGGCAAGGGATGGAAACCGATTTACCTTTCTCTGTAGCAAGTCAACTCAAAAGTCAAGAACAATTTGTCGGTACACCTATGGAACCTGCAGCAACTTCCTTCGGACAAGGGTTTTCACTCACACCTCTACAATTAGTCCAGATGATGGGTTCTTTAGCAAATGGTGGTAAATTAGTCAATCCCCATGTAGTTAAGGGTTTATTAGATAGTAAAGGGCAGGTGCATTATACGCCAACGCATTCTGAACCAAGGCAAATTTTCTCACCCACCACTACCCAGCGAGTTGTCGAAATGATGGAAACCGTTGTTTCTGCGGGTGGTACAGGTAAAGAAGCGCGAATTCCAGGTTATCGCATTGCGGGGAAAACGGGTACAGCACAAAAAGCCAGTAGTTCGGGTGGTTATATCGTTGGTGCGAGAATTACCAGCTTTGTAGGAATTTTACCTGTTGAAGCACCGAGGTATGTAGTTTTAGCATTAGTTGATGAACCCAAGGGTGAAAATGCCTATGGGGGTACTGTTGCCGCACCAATTGCGAAAACGGTGATGGAAGCTTTGATTACCACCGAGCAAATTCCACCTAGTCGTTCCAGGTAGGGGGTGTAGGGGTTACATCTGAAAGATTAAACCGCAACCGCAGTTATTGAGGTTTAAATGAGTGCGATCGCATACAAATTTGATGTGAGACTTTCTTTACATAGCTAGAAGCAAGACATACAAAATTTTTCAACAAACTGTTTATTTTTTTTACAGCAAAAGGATACAACATATTTTTACAATTATTTGTATCTGTCGCATAAATATTCTTGATATGTTAAAATTACTTAATCGTGTAAGTAAAATATTTTACTTACAAAAGCCCTGTGAAATGGCAATGCAAAAAGCACGAAATTTTTTAGCAGCATAGAAATAATGTCCCAGAAAATCGCATTGCTCATCGGTGTCAGCGAGTATGAAGAACCTGGTTTAAATAGACTTCCAGCAGCGGTGAAAGACGTGGAAGCTATGCAACGAATTTTACAGCACAAAGAAATGTGTGGATTCGATAAAGTAGAAATTCTCATCAACCCCGATGTTCAGAAAATGCAAGTTACAATTGAAACTTTATTCTCTGGTCAAAATAAAGAAGATTTGTTACTGCTGTACTTTTCGGGACACGGAATCAAGGATGATAATGGAAAGTTTTATTTATCTACTAGCACTACTAGCAAGACATCAAAGAATCAATTGATTAAATCGACTGCTGTTGCAGCTGGTTTTATTCACGATCAAATGAGTAATAGTCGTTCTAAACGACAGGTAATTATTCTTGACTGCTGCTTTAGTGGAGCGTTTGATCCTTCATTATTAGCAAAAGATGACGGTTCGGTTGATTTGAAAGGTCAACTAGGTGCTGAAGGTCGTGTTGTCCTTGCTTCTTCAAGCTCAACTCAATATTCCTTTGAACAACAAGGGGGAGATATTTCTACTTCTGTATACACTCATTATCTAATCGAGGGAATAGAAACAGGAGCGGGAGATTTAAATAAAGACGGTCAGATTTCAGTACGCGAACTGCATCAATATATTTGCGGTCGGCTTGAGGAAACTTCTTTAAACATGAAACCTAAGATTATTGTGCTTAAAGATGAGGGCTTTGATATTATTTTTGCTAGAAAATATAAAATGAAAACAGAACCACCGATATTATATTTACGTAATTTTTTAGAATCTTATCAATATTTTATTAGTAATTTGATGAAACAGTATGCTGATTTAGTAATTAGTAATTGTAGCAACAACGACTTTATTAAAGAAATTCTTAGTATCATTAGAATCACTTCTGATGCCGATTTTGT
>JANNFJ010000717.1:0-1804 GCA_031379725.1 Calothrix sp. OTE_75_metabat_31 | reverse complement strand
CCTGGTTGGGAACTGCTATAGTATCTTTATTCCATCCAAACAGATTAGACCTAAACCGCTTCAACTCCCCTTATAAGGCTATAAGAGAATCAACGTCATTCTTATAACTATCTTACAGAGAAAGCCTCTTCAAATCTCCGGCTAATTGGTTCAGTAATAAAGGTCAAAACCGATTTCTGACGAGTCACAATCTCACCATTGGCACTCATGCCTGGTGTAAATTGCACCTCTTGACCTCGTAGTATTACTGAATGCTTGCTCAGTTTAATCCGAGTTGGAAAAACCAATCCTAAGTCTTTATCAACTATTGCATTGGGGCTGACCTTGACAACTTCACCCTCAATCGTGCCAAACTCCTGAAACGGGAAAGTCGCCATTTTTACCTTAGCTTTCATCCCCTGACGAATAAAACCGATATCACGGTTAAGAACTTTAACCTCAAGCTGTAACTCTTCACCATCGGGTAAAATCGATAACAATTCTTCACCCGACTGAACAGGCCCCTTGGTAGCCTTAATCTTATAAACCGTACCTGCTACAGGCGATTTAATCGTTTCGTATTCGGTTTGCTTGCGGGCTTGGTCTAACTTCCCACTCACATCGGTAAATTCTTCACGCCGCTTATTTATCTGTGTCAATACCTCGCTTTGGCGTTCAGAAGCGAGACGTTCAGCTTGGTTTTTAGCACCAAGAAACGCAGCTTGGGCTTGTTTAATTTCTTGTACTTGGGCAGCTATACCCTTTTGTAGCGATGCAGCTTTATCTTGTGCTTCGGTAACTTTATTTTGATTATTAGTAATATCATCGTCAGCGCGGGTAATTTCGGCGTTGGCACGGTTGAGTTGGTCTTGTGCCTGGAGGTAGTCAAGTCGAGGAACTGCACCACTACCAATCAGAGTACGCATACTTTGTTCGCGCACTTTAGCAAGTGCAACATTATTATTGACTTTTTCGCGCAGGTTACGAGCGTTGGCAAGGTTAGTTTGAGCGTTTACAAAGCTAGTTTGGGCATTAACAAGGTTTTCTTGCAACCCGACAAGTTTCACCTTAGCTTGGTCGATAGAGGATGCAAGACGGCTGGCTTCGGCTTCAGCAGCACGTTGTTTGGCTTCAAAGTCGCGCAGTCTCGATGCTAAAAGCTCGTCTTGGATGGGTGTGCCGGCATTTTTGCTACCTGTACGTTCGGCATCAAGACGGCGTAAATCTTGCTGGATGAGTCGGGCAGATTGCGCTAACCGGGTTACATCTAATTTTTGATATTCGGGGTCGCGTTCAACTAATATTTGGTCTTTGAGGATACGTTGACCTTCTTTAACCCGCACTGCCAAAATCGACCCATTACCGATTGATGTGATTGGACGCACTTGGGCAGAAGCAATCAGTTCCCCTGGTGCAGTTGCCACTTCATCGACTTTGGAAAAATTTGCCCAGGCGATCGCGCCGACTACGATAGCGCTAATTGTCCCTGCTAATAATCTGGTATATAACGGCGGTAACTCTTGTACCGCTTTACCCAACTCAAAAGATAACTGTTCTTCAGGTCGAGCAAATATTTGTTTTGTTTGACGTGCTTGGGCACCATTTGAAGCTAGGGAAGAACGCATAATGATTTTAAATTAAGGTTTAGGGATATTAGATGCTTCGGTTGGAAATTAGGAATTATTGATTTCTTTTATTTCCTACTCAATAATGGGCGGGGGAACCTCAATAATGGGCGGGGGAACCTTCAATAATGGGCGGGGGAACCTTCAATAATTCCTAATTTCCAACCGAAGAATCTAATATCCAAAAACCTTAATTTAAA
>JANNFJ010000704.1:0-2554 GCA_031379725.1 Calothrix sp. OTE_75_metabat_31 | reverse complement strand
CGCCATGCTTCTGGAACAGCAGTAGCTGGATAAATAATCGGTGTCATATACATCCAAATGTTTAAAATAACTCCCAGAGTTTGAGGGATGTCGCGGACAAAGACCGTGAATCCAGCAGCAAAATAACCCAATCCAGTGGTTAGGAGTAGCTGTGGTATCCAAACCAATGGTAAGAGTAACAACGTCGGATGCAAAGTGTGGGAAGTTAGGGCAACGAAAAAAATCAATACCATTAAGCCAAAGGAACTTTCAATAAATGCCGAGACAATTGGCACTAATGGCAATAATCCTAAAGGGAAAACTACTTTTTTGACTAAATTTGGTTGTCCGACTACCGAGCTTGCTGATTGCATCAAACCGCTACTAAAAGCAATCCAAGGTAGTAAGCCAGCAAAGAGCCATAAACCAAAAGTAAAGTTGTTTTCAGGTAAAGCTTTAAGCGTTAACTTGACCTTAAGTATGAATGAGAATACATAAGTATAAATTAGCAATTGTGCTAGTTGGTTGAATAGGGGCCAAAGATTTCCGAAAATCGAACCCTTGTAGCGTGCTTCTAAGTCTCGCTGTACAATGATTTTTAATAAATCAAGCTTTGCCCATAATTGGTTGCCAATCGGCAATAGATTTACTACTATTCTGTTTTTACGGACTGTATCTCTAACTATATGTAACATTTTCATCACTCACTACTTAGCCAATTATTTAACGAAGCTGATTAACCATAAAAGTTCCAAGTTTTTTGTTGAAATAAAATAATTTTTAGCATCAATACAGCAAAAATATATTATTCGACGTACTGAGTACAATTGGTTATTAGTTTGAGGAAATAATAATTGAACATCCTGCGAGTCCAAGAATTTTTATAGTTAACAGTGGCAATAGTTACGCTTAAGCACCAGATTCAGTTACACTAAGTTTTGATTTATTGCATTATTTTAGTCGGCATGGAAATCGGACAAAGAGTAAAAGTATATCGTTTGCGCGATCGCGTTTCTGCTGTCACCGCAAAAAAATTAGGACAAACTGGCATTATCCAAGGTTACAAAATAACCGACGGTAATGGTGTGGGTATTGTAGTACTGTTTGATGACAATTATTCTACCTGGTTTTTTGACGACGAGATTAAACTCGTCTAATTAATTTCGAGATGAAGCATAAAGGATGATTCTTATCCTCACTGCTTCATTTTTTTAACTCAAGTCAGGAAATGCCTGTTTCACTCAATTTTTCCCCGACGGCTTAATTCTCAACTTAAAGAGGAAGCAGCTTATACAACCTCAATGCTAAGTTGGGGTTGACAACAGCGCTCTTAGACGTGACGCTACAAGCAATTTTGGTGAATAGTAGGAATTTTTGAATGGCGTTAATTTTGACATTTTTGGGTAAAGATAGCACAGCTCGCACCAAAGTTGCGATCGCAGGAGCTATGAATTTAGCACAACAAGGAAAACGGGTACTTCTAGCTGGTGATGCCCAACCAGCCCTACAAATGCTTTTGGGTACTACCCTAACGAACGATCCCCAGGATATCGCACCAAATCTACAGGCTGTCCAGTTACAAGCCGCTGCACTGCTTGAAAGCAGTTGGGATGAGGTGAAAAAGTTGGAAGCGCAATATCTCAAAACACCTTTCCTCAAAGAAGTTTACGGGCAAGAACTGGCGGTGTTACCAGGTATGGATACCGCATTAGCCCTCAATGCCATCCGCGAATACGATGAAAGTGGTAAATACGATGCCATAGTCTACGACGGTACAGGGGATACAACCACATTACGAATGCTGGGTTTACCGGAGTCATTAAGTTGGTACGTGCGACGATTCCGGCAGTTATTTGCCAATTCCGATTTAGGGAGAACAATTTCCGACTCACCTCTAGTACAACCCCTAGTTAGCACCTTCTTTAACGTCAACTGGACAACAGACAATTTTGCCCAGCCCAGCAATTTAGCAAATAATATTCTCGACCAAGGAAAAGCAGCCCTAGCCGACCCCAAGCGAATAGCAGCCTATTTAGTCACAAACGATGACCCAATTGATGTAGCCACCGCTCGTTATTTATGGGGTAGTGCCCAACAAGTAGGGGTAACAGTGGGTGGTATCATACTGACTGCGGCAGCAAATACTAGCTTAAACGAGCAATTTGCACCCTTAACGGTTAGTACAGTACCCGATGCACGAGAAGGGCAATGGCAAGCAATGATGGACGCTCTACCCGACTTTGTAGCCCAAGCAATCCAAGCTCCCAAACCGATAGAAATTGATATTCATGCGCGTCAAGTCCGCTTATTTTTGCCAGGATTTGACAAAAAACAAGTCAAACTCACCCAATACGGTCCCGAAGTCACCGTCGAAGCCGGCGACCAGCGGCGCAATATTTCCCTTCCTCCAGCATTGAGTGGTAAACCAATAGCTGGAGCAAAGTTTCAGAATGGTTACTTGATCATCTCGTTTTAGGGTGAATGAGAAAGTAGGGAGTAGGGAGTGGGGAGTAGGGGAGAAGAAACGAAGAGAAAACTGTACCCAAATCCCGTAAGGGCGGGTCAACCAACCAAC
>JANNFJ010000674.1:0-2656 GCA_031379725.1 Calothrix sp. OTE_75_metabat_31 | reverse complement strand
AAATTTACCTTACCTTCACTCTCGTCAGTAGCCTCATGCGTTTCTTCTAAATATATATACTTATGAGTCTTCATCGAGAAAAACAGCATTAAAATATAATATACAAGTAATAAAATAGCTGCTGCATAGGAAAAATTGTTGATAGTTGAGATTGGCAAACCTGTAGAAGTATATTGAATAGCAGCAGGTGTTAATAGAACAATTAGCGCTAAAGTCAAAGAAGAACTATTAATGCGAGCTACAGCAGGTTGAAAACTTTGTTCGCTGTAGCGCAACCCACCCAAGAAAATAGCAAGCCCTAATGCCAAAAGTAAATTGGCAATTATTGCCCCAGTTAAGCTGGCTTTAACCACTTCCACTAAACCAGCACGGAGGGCAACAATTGAGATAATCATTTCAGTAGCGTTGCCAAAAGTCGCATTGAGTAAACCACCCCAAGCTGAACCGATAACTGTTGCGATCGCTTCAGTCGAGTTAGCAATTAATGCTGCTAAGGGGATAATTGCTAGACCCGAAGTGATGAAAACAACTAAGGGTGGTAAATCTAACGATTGTGCTGCGATCGCAATTGGCACAAAAACCAGCATCAATAATAAAATTATTTTTTTCTTCGGCATCTTTATTCCTTTCCTAACAATTTTTTATTGTAACTACAGATATTCACCCAAACATGAGTTCGGAAGCTATCCCGTATTCAAATTACATATTAGGACGGGTAGGAATATCCATTCTCGAAGGTTATAAAATTTTATATTATCCATAATAAATGTAGTGCAAGCGACAATCTCATTAATATCAACAATAGTTAGAGTAGTTTTTGAGACAGCGCTAGAATAATTTACTGAAATCGATATTTTGAGCTTCTAATTCTCACTAATGAATTCCTCGTCAGGACTAGAATCCGGGTTTCTTGAAGAAACCCGGATTCTTACCCTCACGAAAATGTCATAGATCGTTAGTATTAAAATAACTGTCTGACTCGATTAAAATTAAAAAGATTCAGTCGATTTAATTATATTCATTCCCGCTGCTGCAAACCTTGCAAAAGCCGCATCCGCAGCTTCGGTATAATCAACTACTCCTGGTACAACTACAGGGGAAGTACAATCTGCCAATAAATAAACTTTCTGCGCTAAACTTGTATCAATTTCCTGAATCTCTGTCAGCAAATCATCAATTGTCCAAGCAACGCAATGACTTTTTGCCTGACCACCAATAATCACTTTATCGTATTCTAATAATTGCTGAATCAATCGCGTATTCTTTTGAGCAATCGGACGATTATCGAAGCTTTCTAAAACCTCGGCACGCAAAATAGAATAGTTCTCAGTTAAGGGATTATCACCTTTGATTTCAAACTGAGTTTGACTATCTCGCGCTATACAATGAAAAAATATTGCTTCTTCGACTGCTGAAACCAACGCATGACCAATACCACCTAACATCGAATGATACGACCATACGGTAAGGGGATACTTGCCATCTTGCGTAAGTTTTTTTACATAATAATAGGCGTGTTTTTCTAATAATTCGTAGCTGGATTTCAAGCTAAAAGCTACTGCCCGATTAACTTTCCAAATCCCCTGGTCGATATCTGCTGGTGTAATATTAGTTGCTGCTGGTATCGGATGTTCGCCTGCATCATTTATCCAGAAAATCGGGTGAAATATCTGCATGGCTGTATGGGTATCGAGCGTTGGTACAATTGTTGTAATTGTTGCCAAGTTCCGATATATAAATTCACACAATCTAACATTATCTTCAATCGCACCTTTCCCAGTTGTTCCACCAACAAATAATTCAAAATCAGGAATGCAAAATGTATTTTGTACGTCGATTAATAATAAGCAAATTCGGGATTTATCTTGCAATGCTGGTTGAATATGATGCTGATTTGCCCAGATTTGAGCTTCTGCGGCACGTTCGCTATAAGGTACGCGCCATACTTGGTTAACTGTTGCTGGGTCGAAGTGTGGAGGAATTGGTAATTGTGTTTTTTGAATATTCATAATAAAATTTATCAGTATTTTTCGTAATTTAAAATATAACGTAGGTTAGGCATCCTGCCTGACCTATAATAAGGTCTACAATAATAATGGACAGGCGAGACGCCTATCCTACGAGACAATTTGATTGCTATTACCTATTTTCCATTCTCGCAATGCGGCAATGATTTGAGTGTTTGCTTGCGGAAATTCAAACTTGTCTAATTCATCCAAACTCACCCACCGGACTTCATCGCATTCGATTGGTTGGGGAGAACCTGTTAAATGCCGACAATGATGTACTGTTAAAGTTACTCGCAAGTGGGTGTAAGTATGGTCAATAGTTATTAAATGCTTTCCTACCTCGATTTCAATTCCTAGTTCTTCTTGAATTTCCCGTTTAATACATTCAACGATTGTTTCTCCTGCCTCAATTTTTCCCCCAGGAAATTCCCACAGACCCCCCATTGTACCTTGTGGAAGACGACGGTCGATTAATATATGTCCTTGTTCGTCCCAAATAACTGCGACACCGATTATCTTATGGGGTGGGGGTGATGTACCTTGGTTCATTATTTTTTAAAAGTCCTCAGTAACTACTGTTTAATATTACTTAAAAATGTCTTTCTATTTATACCATAATAGCCTTTGGTAGAGACGTTACATGTAAC
>JANNFJ010000631.1:0-2236 GCA_031379725.1 Calothrix sp. OTE_75_metabat_31 | reverse complement strand
TTCTTGATGACGCTCACGGTTTGGTTCAAAACCTTGAGCCAGAAGTAAATAAGTAAAACCTAAAATAGAACTTAGTGGCGTGCGAATTTCGTGACTAGTATTTGCTAAAAACTGGTTTTTGAGTTGGTTGGTGCGTTCAAGTTCCTGATTAAAGCCTTCTAAATGCCGACAAACTTGCTGTAATGATTGTACTTGATGCAATTGTGCCAATGCGGTAAAGCACTGTTCAACTGCACCCAAGATTAATTGCTTGTGCAGGCGCGTACAAGCTTGATCCGATTCACAACTCGCTTTACTTGGGTCATCAACTAAAATTACCCAACCCAAAACTTGACCAGAACTAACAACTATCTCAAAAGCGCCAGATGGTTGCTGATTTTCCAAGTACCGCAAATTATCGATAGTAATATTTGTCTTTAAACTTAACTGTAGCTTTTCTCCTGTTTTAAGAATCAGTCCAATTGACGGGCTGTGTTGTGATGATGATCTCGATGAAATGTAACAAATTTTAGCAAACGCTTCTTCTGGTTGAGTCAATGCGATCGCAACTTGACTAACATTCAAAACGCTTTTGAGTTCATCAATCGCGGTTTGAAAAATTTTTGCTTCCAAAAATTGCGGATTTCCACTACTTTTACTGTCTAAAATCAAACATTCATTAAGACGACGCTGCAACTGGTTCAAGCTGCGCTCTAGCCACAATTCGGCACGTAATTGCTCAATTGTGGTTAAAAGTGCTAGGGTCGCATCAACTTGTGAGTTCTGTTCTGGTAAGCTTGAATACTGCTGCATGGTCAACTCGACCGCTGAACAAATTTAACATTGCACAAAAGTGCGAATAAGATTCTTTGTATATTAACGAACAACTATTTATATATTTATAAACTAAAACCGAAAGTGTCAAATGTGACTGAAATCTTAGATTTAAGTGACATAGATCACTAGACACAAAAATTACTAGGAACTTAAACACACTAATTATAAACGAAAAATGAGTGCAATTTATCTCAAATTAGGTTTATCAACTTCGTCAACTTATCGTTAACGGTATGGTCATAGAATTTACAATCGCGCTAGGGGCAGTCGGACTGACATTGATCTATGGGATTTTACGGTTATGTAATTTTCTTGAGCATGATTTTTTAACATTAGGTGCGTACTTAACGTTATTAGCAAATAGCTTTGATGTCAATATTTGGGCATCAATGACGATCGGGGCAGCGCGTATTGTCGTTGTAACATTCGTGGTAAAAAACTGCTGTAGTTGAAGAATGAAGCAGGTAAGGGGTAAAGGGAAAGGAAAAAGGTGATTTATAAAAAACCTTCTACCCTTTCCCCAGGCAACTACCAATTAAATAAATACCCGTAAGGATAAGTTAATTTTGGAAGTTCCTAAATGACTACTCAATAATGTGGAAGTAGAAAGCTGCTACCAAAAAGTTGATAGCTAACAGGAGGATTGCCCAACCTGTACGGAAGGGGTACGGAGGTTTAGCACCAGTAACAGCGACATCCCTGCTTGCGATCTCTTTACTTGCTGTAGTATTAGCTGCCATTTTGAATGGACTCCAATTAAAGGACTCCTTTAGACATACCAAACAGCCGTCCCCATTGCCCAAATTCGTTAAAAATATTTTTTATTGGTCAATGGTCAGTGGTTGGTGGTCAGTGGTCAGTAGTCGGTGGTCAATAGTCAGTGGTCAGCTGTTATTTTTTCTTTCTTACTTTTTTAACTCCCAACTCCTAACTTTTAACTCCTAACTCCCAACTCCCCCTTCCTCTTCTTCCCCCGCATGGTAGGAACTGCGAACTAGAGGGGCAGAACGGACGTGACTAAATCCCATATTTTTAGCCATGATACCAAGTTCGTCAAATTCTTCGGGAGTCCAATATTTGCGTACAGGCAAATGTTCAAGCGACGGACGCATGTACTGACCCAGAGTAATGCGATCGCACCCCACATGCCGCAAATCAGCCATTGTCTGAGTCAATTCCTCAACTGTCTCACCATGCCCCAGCATCAACCCGGATTTTGTGGGAATCGTTGAGTCAATATCCTTAATAGTTTTTAATACTAAAAGCGATCGCTCGTATTTTGCACCCCGTCGAACCGGGTTGGTCAATCGTCGTACTGTTTCAATATTATGGTTAAAACATGCTGGCTTTGCTTCAACAATTTGGAAGATGCGATCGCGCTGTCCGTAAAAATCCGGAGTTAATACCTCGATTCGCACTT
>JANNFJ010000565.1:0-3251 GCA_031379725.1 Calothrix sp. OTE_75_metabat_31 | reverse complement strand
GGGTGTTATCGGGTGTTGGGGTGTTGGGGTGGTGTGGAGATGTTTATTTGTCTCGCGCACAGTCGCACCAGGCGCAAAGAGTAAACACGATTACAGAGGCTTAGTGCAGATTGATGCCTTACGCAACGCTTACACGCACCCGACAGTAGCTTACCAATGACAACTATGACATTGTAATTCGCTTGCTTCAGCAAGAAAAAACCCCAGTTACCGAAACCGAGGCTGCTGTATTTAATCCATACATTAATCGGAGATACCAAAACCGATAGGAATATGGCGTTCAGTATTAAGTAATGTAACTTTTTTTGCTAATTTTGTCAATGTAGGTTGACAAGGTTACTCGTATACTATTTTTCTGCGTATTCTTTGATAATTGTTTTCGCATCCGGGGGGATTTGGGTAACTAGACGGATAGGGAAGGCTTTTGTAGAGGCAATTTGCGCGTAGTCGGATGTCAGGAATACTTGGTAGTCGGCGGCTTGGGGTGTTAGTTGGGCGGCGAATGCCACTGCTACAGTTTTAAGATATTTGCGGATATCTGCGGCTGCTTCGCCGACTACTTCACCGCCACTGAGGGGGGTGTCGATTTTGCCGCGTTGGTCGATTGTGGCACTGGGGTCTTTGACACTGAGGTGCGTTGCCCCAACTATACCAATTAGTAATTTAGGTGCGGTAATTTTATCGAAGCCGATGATTTGCTCAGTAAGGGCTGGGGTGGTTTTGTCGGCGGATGCAGCCCAAACTAATGTAGGAATTTTGACTTTAGATAGACCCGTGTCGCCGAATAATAATGAAGTTGTGGGATTGAGTGCGATCGCGCTTTTAATTCTGGGATCTTGTAGTTGATAGTTATTTTCGGGTAGTTCTTGAGCAATACATTGAATTGCTTCACCCAAGCTAAATATAGCAATATTATCTTTACACCGTTGTTTGAGAGATTCGAGTTGATATTCTCCACCACCCAGGGCTAAAGCGGTACTTCCACCGAAGGAGTATCCTAAAATCATGACGTTGTTGGTTGCTAGTTTCCCGGATAGGGGAGATGAACCGGATTGATTGAGCTTTGCTAGTTCATCTAAAACAAAACTAACATCACGGGGACGTTCCAAAAATTCCCGTGGTTTCATCAGCCGATTTTTACCAACAAGTGCCGAATCGATATTGGCCCCATTGCTTCCGGGATGTTCTAGTGCAGCTACTGCATAGCCGTGCGATGCTAAATGTTCTGCCAAATATTGCAATTCGGTACGCACTGACCCTAAACCGTGGGAAAATACAATTACGGGTTTGTTGGGTGCAACATTACCAGACCAATATAAATCCACTGGAATTTCTCGACCCCGTTTTTGGTCATTCAAGTTCATCTTGACAACTTGAACTTTTCCTGTTCCTGGTTGCGAAGGGTCAATGGCTAATTTTAGCGAGGGCTGACGACTTCCCAGACGTGGTGAAATTGCTTCCAAAAATCGCTGCGTTTGCCAAAAAGCCACATTAAAATTTCCAGCAACTTTAAAAGCCTGCGGCAAATCAATTTCTAAGCGTTTACTCGGATAAGCAGCTATAAAAGATAATACTGAAAGTCCCTGTGGTGCATTCGACCCTAAAACCAAACCCGCTCGCAAAGCTTGTACACCAGCCGTATCGTCACGCCGGACAACTGTTGTAAAATCGCTGAGAATACTGCTACCAATGCGCGTATTCAACAATCTATCTACTGCTGTCACACCTATTGGCATCTTAATCCGCAGTGCCCCAATCAGTTGGTTGCGCTGCACCTCGGAGAGTCGCTTAGTATAAATATCATAACCTGCCGGAAATTTTCCTGTTTCTGCGGCTGTTTGTAATTCCGAAAGCGTTATCGATTCTGAAAAGGGACCAAACCGTACCACTAGAGTATCTGCAGCACGTGCGGAGTTAGCACATTGCACTGCTGCAAATACAGTCAAAAGGCTGATAACTACGTTAATAATCCGGTTTTGTGCCATGAATTTAACTACCGTAATAGTACTGAGTTTTTTGGCAAAGCACCGAAATTATATAACCAGTATAGGGTTTGTGTCGAGGGTAGTAGCATCTTGCTCGCTTTATATCATACGCGAGCAAGATGCTCGCCCTACAGGAACCCATCAGAACTTATGACACGAAGCAGTAGTGGCTTGTGTCATTAATTTTGATGGGTAGTGCGAGCATCTTGCTCGCTTTAATATAGTACGCGAGCAAGATGCAAGCCCAAAGGGCACGCTGCGCGAACGCACTACGAAATATTTTTGAACCCATCAAAACTAATGACACGGACTACTAGTAGTTCATGTCATTAATTCTGATGGTATATATTATTAACCGTAGGTTAGGCGTCCCGCCTGACCGGACTGCACAGGCGAGACGCCTATGCTACGACCCATCAAAACTTATGACATGGAGTACTAGTAGCTACTCCTTACTCCCTCACTTTTCCAAAAGCCCAATCTAACCAAGGAAGCAATGCTTCGATATTTACTGTTTCGACGGTGGCACCTCCCCAAATCCGCAATCCTGGAGGTGCAGAACGATAGGAAGCAATATCGAAGGCAATTCTTTCTTTTTCAAGCAATTTCGCTAATTTTTTCGCACATTCGGCTTGTTTATCGGGACTCAAACCTACGAACCAAGGGTCGGTAATTTTCAAGCAAATCGAAGTACAAGAACGGTTTTCGGGATTTTCTGCGAGAAATGCTGCCCAGTTACTTTTCTCGACCCATTTTGCGATCGCACTCAAATTTGCTTCGCTGCGACGAATCAATGTAGCTAGTCCACCGATATTTTCTGCCCATTTCAACCCATCTAAAGCATCTTCCACACACAACATCGATGGCGTATTAATAGTGTCACCTTTAAAAATGCCTTCGATGAGCTTACCTTTTTGCGTCATCCGAAATAATTTTGGTAAAGGACGAGGTGGCTGGTAAGTTTCCAAACGCTCAACTGCACGGGGGGAAAGGACAATTACACCATGTTGTGCTTCTCCACCAAGTACCTTTTGCCACGAATAAGTAACGACATCGAGTTTTTCCCACGGCATATCCATCGCAAATACTGCCGAGGTCGCATCGCAAATCGTTAACCCTTCACGGTTATCGGGTATCCAATCACCGTTTGAGACTCGCACTCCGGAGGTTGTACCATTCCACAAAAACACAACATCGTGGCTAAAATCAACTTCGCTCAAATTGTCCGACGTGCGTTTGCTGCAAGCACCCTATGGTCAATTACCC
>JANNFJ010000543.1:0-5241 GCA_031379725.1 Calothrix sp. OTE_75_metabat_31 | reverse complement strand
TTTTAAAGACGTTACATATAACGTCTCTACCTCAACAAATCGATGATATTGTGGAAACTGCTGCGGCAGAAAATCAGGGTATTGATAGATTAGAAATGGCGATTTTAAAAAAAGTACAATTAGGTAAAGTCCAAGCTGCGGATATGGATTTTGCTATTAACCAACGTCAAGCAGCAGCGTTAGTCAAAGCAAAAGCCTCTTTGGAACAAGTGCAAGTTACAATTGAGCAAGATTTTCCGCTTGATTTTTGGACGATTGATTTGCGAGATGCAATTTATGCTTTGGGGCAAATTACAGGAGAGGAGGTGACAGAATCAGTATTAGATAGAATTTTTAGTAGATTTTGCATTGGCAAGTAAATCATTTAATAATATATGAACTATTTGATTTTCCCAAGGCAATGCTCGAAGAGAACAAGCTAAAAATGATTGTTTATGATGCTGAAAAAGAGGTAATTACCCAATGGACAAGTTAATACGATATCGTCAGTTAATACAAGAAATTTTGCTAGAATATAGCAAATATAAACCTTCGCATGGCGACATAGAAGTGGAGTCAATATTTGATCTAAAACGCGACCATTATCAAGTAATGCATATAGGATGGAACAAAGATACTTTTGTGCATGGTTGTGTGATTCATATTGATATTAGAAATGAGAAAGTTTGGCTTCAGTGGAACAGCACAGAAGATGATATCGCAGCCGATTTAGTTGCTGTTGGGGTAGCAAAAGAGAATATTGTTTTAGGGTTTCAATCACCTTTCATGCGTAAATTTACAGAATATGCAGTGGGGTAAAATAAAGCCGAACAACCCAAAAAAAGCGAACTGACTTGTCAGCGATTCCCAATCGCACTTTTTTTAACCCTCTCTTAACCAAAAAACTATTGAGGCAAGCCCCTTAACATCGTATACTTAATCCCCGGTACTTCAATCGCACTCTGGGACGCATCAAACCATGACTACTCCGGAAACAGCCTCACCGCAACTCAACCCTGAAGAATGGGTTACAGACAGCAACGGTAGAGTTGCTTTATCGATTCGCTTTCAGGGAGAAAGTCTTTTTAAAGAACAATCCCCTTTTCAAACTGTCGAAGTATTTAATACTCACGACCGGGGCAAAATGCTGACTATAGACCGCATGGTAATGTGTACCGAAGCCGATGAGGCAGCTTATCATGAAATGATTGCCCACGTACCGATGTTGACGTATCCTGGTATCAAAGATGTATTAGTAATTGGGGCGGGTGATGGTGGTACAATTCGAGAATTAGTGCGGCATCCGGGAATCGAAAAAATCACGATGGTGGAAATTGATGAAGCTGTAGTACGTGCTTCTAAGCAATTTTTACCGACTATTTCCTCCGCATTAGAGCATCCTAAGTTAAATTTGCTCATCGATGACGGGATTAAATATCTGCAAAATGCCGCAGATGCATCCTACGATTTGGTAATAATTGATTCTTCTGACCCAGTGGGCCCTTCCGAGGGATTATTTAGTAAAGCATTTTATGAAGATGTGTATCGGGCTTTACGTCCTGGTGGGGTAGTTACAATCCAAAGCGAATCACCGATTTTTCATCAAAAGGCATTTGTTGAGTTAAATCAATGCCTTAAGCAGGTTTTTGGTGACGATTCGGTGCATTGTTACTTGGTGTTTATTCCCATGTATCCGACGGGAATGTGGAGTTTGACTTACTGTTCCAAGCACGGACCCCACCCGGTGAAGACTTTTGATTATAGTCGAGCCGTCGAGTTTGCGAAGCAGCACGATTTGCGCTATTACAATGCAGATGTCCATTTAGCAGCTTTTGCTATACCTACTTATATTCAAAAGATGATTGGGGCTTAATTTTATTGCTTTTTATAAAGGTAGTGGGTCTATGTCATTAATTCTGATGGGTAGTGCGTTCGCGCACTACTCGAAAGCGTCAAAATTAATGACATGAAATACTACTCATCAAAATTAATAATCCCCACCCCCCTAATTACTTCTCGTACCACATCAATAAATATATCGGGTTCGATAGGTTTAGGCAGATGCTTGTTAAAACCTGCATCAAGGGCTTGATTCCGGTCTTCAGTTCCGGCATATGCTGTCAATGCGATCGCCGGAATATTGCGAATTTCTTCTGCTGCCATGCCTCGGATTTTACGCAATAAGCTGTAGCCGCTTTCATCGGGCATACCGATATCGCTGACTAATATATCAGGTTGGAATGTCGTTAGAGCTTGCAGTGCTGCGGATGCATTAGGTACGGACATAGCGATCGCGCCGCTGTTTTCTAGTACAAATGTTAAAAAATCGCGGTTGTCGGGTTCGTCATCGGCGACGAGTACTCGTATTCCCATCAGAGGTTTAAGGAAATTATCTCGATTGTCAGGGTTAATATTTGGATCTGGTAGCTCAGTAATATTACGAATGGGTAATTTGACTCTAAACATCGTTCCTAATCCCTCACCGGGACTTTGGACAACGATTGAACCGCCGTGTAACTCAACTAAATGGCGAACTATTGCTAAACCTAAACCAAGTCCGCCATATTTGCGAGTAGTTGAACTATCGGCTTGGCGGAAGTATTCAAATATATAAGGTATAAATTCGGAATTGATGCCTTTACCCGTATCGCTAACTGTAATTTGTGCGATTGTATTTGACTCTTCTTCAACTTCCTCTAAATGTATTTCAACACGACCACCTGGAGGTGTAAACTTGATGGCATTCGAGAGCAAATTCCAAACTATTTGTTGCAATCTGACGGCATCGCCAGCGACGCATCGAGTAGATGCGATGTAGGATTCAATTTGAATCGATTTCGATTGGGCGGCTAGGTGCATTGTCTCAATTGCACCTGTGATTGATTGCGCTAGGTTAACTTGGGTTACATTCAAAGCGATTTTGCCTTGAATTATCCGCGAAATATCCAGCAAATCGCAGACTAGTTGAGTTTGTAGTTGAGCATTGCGTTCGATAGTTTCGATGGCACGATGTACAATATTCACACCAAGGTTGGGTAAATTATTTTTGAGTATGCTTAACCAACCGAGAATAGCGTTAAGTGGTGTTCGCAGTTCGTGGGAAATAACTGCCAAAAATTCGTCTTTAACGCGGTTTAGCCGCAGTGACTCCTCGTACAGCGATGCATTATCTATGGCAGCTGTTGCCATTTGTGCGAGTTGAACTGCAATATTTTCGTCTTCCTCGCTAAATTCTCCCTCGTATTTATCTGAGAGTTGAATAACACCTAGATTTTTGCCATTGCGAGACACGAGAGGGACACATAACCAACCCCGCATCGGTGGGTGGTTTTGAGCAGCTTTCCCAAACTGCTGCCAAGCTGGGTGTGCTTCGAGTTCGGTTTGGGTTAACCGCATTGGACGTTGCATCTGACAAACTAACCTGTAGATACCCGAACCATCGGATGGTTCATCGTAATTGCGCCACTGAGCGTATTTGTCAGATAAAGAAACTTTAGTAATTGCCTCGGCCCAATCGTTACTATTAACTATGACATGAATGACCGCTTGGTGTGCTTCGATAATTTCACAAGCTTGTGCGGTCACAAATTCGAGAACTTTGTCAAGCGCTAAAGTCGAGTTGATTGTTAGCGAAGCAGCAGCGAGCTTTTTGAGCCGTTCTAGGTATAATCGTTCTTTGGCAATAGCGCGATCGCGTTCGATTTCGGCTTCTTGGTGTGCTGCAAATGCTTTAGTATACTCTTGCCGCAACCATTGTTTTTCTAGACCTTCTTTCACAGCAATAGACAAACGATAGGCATTTTTGCCTTTAAGGATATAGTCACTCAAACCTGCTTTCATTCCCAAAACAGCAATTTCTTCATTACCGCTATCGGTAAACATAATTACAGGTAAGTGCGGATAACTTGCTCGAACTAACTCCAAAACCTTTAAGCCATTACTCCAGTACAGTTGGTAGTCTGTAATGACCAAATCCAAATTGCCATCAGTTAACACAGCCGTCAAAGTTTCGCTATCGATTGCCACTTTAACTTCCAGTTCGCCAAAAGCTTTACTCAACTCCCGTGCCACGATCAGACGGTCATTGGGATTGTCATCAACGATTAAAATGTGCAGCATTGGAGATTATGGCTCGTATTTGCGTAACTCGATCCAAAACCGACTACCCTGACCTAAAGCGGATTCTACACCGATTCTACCGCCCATTCGCTCAACACCTTTGCGAGCGATCGCAAGGCCTATTCCAGTTCCCGGATACACTTCGACCCCATGTAGCCGCTCAAACACACCAAATATCCTTTGATGATAGTCTGGAGCAATGCCGATGCCGTTGTCTTCTACCCAGAGGTGTATCCACTTAGTTCTACTGTCGGATTCTACTTTAGTTGTCTCGGTTTCTAGAACCGAACGAGGGGGTATTTCCCTACGTCTTAGCACTTCTTCCACCTCTTGCGCCCAAATTCGTATTCGTGGCTCTACGCCGGGTGGTACAAATTTTAATGCATTTGAAAGCAAATTTACTAGTACCCGCAACAAAGTCGCTGAATGTCCCAACACTGAAGGCAAGGGTTCAAAGGTGATGATTGCTTTTTTGCTACGAATTTCTTCGCCGAGTTGAGTGTATGCTTCGGAGACGATTAAACTTAAATTTACGGGTGCAATTGGTAAATTAGAGCGGGACAAACGGCTGTAATCGAGCAAATTCTCGATTAAAGTATTCATCAAAGCAGCCGACCCTTCGATTCGTTGTAAAAAATCTTCTCCGGTGGCATCTAATACACGACTATAGTCGGTCAGCAAGATTTGTGCGAAAGATTCGATTGCTCGCAGAGGGGCACGTAGGTCATGGGATACGGAGTACGCGAAAGCTTCGAGTTGTGCGTTGACATCTTCGAGTTCGGCAGTGCGATCGCTAACTCGCACTTCTAAAGTTTCGTTGAGTTGACGCAGGGCAATTTCGGCTTGTTTGAGCGAGCTAATATCTTCAACCAACCCGTCAATAACGGTTTCACCTTCGCTAGTAGTATTAAAATACTGCGTCAGTAGTACCCATCGCAGTAAACCATCGGCTTTAGGTAAGGAAATTTCCCTTGCTTGTGCGGTTACTTGCTGCGAATCGAGCGATATCCAAAATAAATCGCGTAAATCTATCGCTTGGGCTTGTTGTAAATTTTCTAAACCTAATAACCGTAAAAATGCTTGATTGCTTTCTAAAAGACGACCATCGACTGTTGAAGAAAAAACTCCCACATTCAATCTATC
>JANNFJ010000506.1:0-8321 GCA_031379725.1 Calothrix sp. OTE_75_metabat_31 | reverse complement strand
GAATTTCACTCTCATACAACAAATAATGTGAACCTTCCGTTTGAACTTGTCCTAATACAAAATTTCCCAAAAGCAGTCCCAACAATATCTCAACCGGAAGTATGGTTATTTTTTTACATAACTCAGACCAGCTAACCACTTCCGTTTAAGCTTACGAGTTTGATTGCGGCGATGCCCTTGGTAAACCGCAGGATTCCAATAACTATCACCCTCAACATCATATATTTCCTTGGATAATTGTTGAAATATCTTGTGCGATCACTCATCGTCTCTACGTCTTGGATAGAGATATCTATTCATGCGATGCCCTTCGCAACCATCTTCGTAACCCTCCGGGGAAGCAAGCTATCGCAGAGCGTCTCCTCCGGAGAATGGTATCGCAATCAGCCTGCAATTTTCTTGAGGTGTCGGTCGCAGCAGGTCGCGGGTGATCAAAGCAGTCATCGTACCAAGCTCTTGTGATTTCTCCATCAACCGCAATACTCAACCCACCATCGAAACTGGAAAGTGGGAAATAAGTAGTGAGTTGTGTCCAAGATTTTAGTTCATAAATACTATATTTGTCACTGGTGGACACCAGAAGCGTAATGAGTTTGCCATGCCGCAAAAATTACATTCCGTCTATCTTGAGCTTCCACAAACTGATAAACCCCTTCGCGCTTTTCCCTACTCCCCAACCTGCCAACATGGGTTAACTTCAACCCCCAAAATTGATAAAAATTTAGGTATACCAGTTTCTAAAAGAGTGCCAGTGTTTGTTTCTTAAGGTAATTGTGGATAATGTGCGATCATTTCTTCGTTAAGCTGCACTAACGCATTTCCCCTGAGAGTGTTTCCTTTACGCAACTGCACTACCCAAAACTCCAAGCTTGATAATCGATTTTTTCCCAACTAAGTGTTCTCCAGAACCAGTTAAAACGTATGGAGTAATTTGGATACACTTTCCTTGATGATTCTCAAACTTCTCAAATTCCTGGAGAGTCTTGATAACTCTTTGACTACCAACAAAATCTAAGCTGTCAGGAGAAATATTTTGTTCATGGTAATTAAAAGCTGCATCTCTCATACAAGAGTAATTTAGTAAAAATATCCCCAGCGATCTAGCTGGTATAGTACCTGGTAAACCCACACATTCTAAAGTTCCTATAGCTTCTTCGTGACCTTTCATGCATGTATAACCATGAGGTAAATCAACCAAATTAATAAAGTTATTTTTGAACAGAGATTTTTTAGAGGCTTTAATGCCTATTTCATTGATGACAACAGCAGATATGCCTTGATTATAAACTTCAAAAAGCAAAAATTCTTCTCTAGGGCGCTGGAGTATAAGAGGACCATTGGAAGCACGTTTAGCAACTACACTAATCCTTGTAGTATCCTTTTTTAAATTTTTCCATCCAACAATGAATGCCCCAATTGAAGCAAATGCACTAATTGATTTAATTAGGTCACTTATCAAAGCTACCCAAATTGTATTTAGGGTATTGAGCAGAAAATTTACAACTTCTGTCATAAATGCATTTTTATACTAATTTGCTAATCTTTATGGCAGTTCCCAATTAGGTGAGGTACATCTGTACCTCACCTAATTGGGAAACGCTATGATATCACTTTAATGTGTTTCTATTACTTGTTTCGGCATATCATCTTGACCTCACTGTTTTCCCATTCCTTCAACTATTGTCGTCATCAACGCTCACGCTCCCACAAAACTCTCTCCATTGTGCCGCTTGCCACAATACTCAACCCACCTCCTGGAAAAGTATTTGGGAAATCACCTGTGGATTGTGTCCAAAATTTTAGTTCATAAATACTATATTTATGACTGGTGGACACCAGAGACATGGCGTTTTTCCCATCCCTGATAAATCACATCCCGTCCATCGAATGGTTCCACAAACTCATACACCCTTTCCCGATTCTCCCTGCTCCCTATCCTTCCAACATAGGTTAACTTTAGTCCCAACTTACTCAACAATTTCTGAGTGATTGCAACAGCACTCAACCCCTCAGAAATAGAAACCCCCAAATAGTTCTTAATAATGTACCGATGCTGTACTGCCAAAGCCTTCAACTGCTGCAACTCCATATCGGAACCGCGAAACATGACACCTGGAGTCAAAAAGTGACGAATATTGAGACTTTCCAACAACAAAACCACGGGCAATAACTGTCCCCGGTTAAAGTCAGGCTTCCAAACAGCATTTTCACCCACATCAATTTGTGCTTTAGCCCTCGAAGCATCGCGTTGGACAAGATTTTCTCGTCCCAATGTCAAAAAATAATGCAGCCGCAATTGAGGATACCAAGCGCTATCATCTTTTTCAACAAGCCCATTCGTGACATCAACCCCGTAACGCTCGCTTAGTAGTGCTTTTCGTTCCTGCTGGCGTTCAGTTTTGGTTTTAGCTTTTTTATCTTGAAGTTTCTTAAACTCAGTATCGGAAAGGGTTGGGGAATTTGCGATCGCCCGACACTCCTCCCCATACAACTCCTGCGAAGCAGCTTTGACTTCTTCAAAAACCTGCTGACTCTCCTCTTCTCGGACATCTTCCGCATCAAAAACTTTATAACCATCCTCCACCAAACCCTGAAGTACAGATTCCCGGTAGCACTTTATTTGGGCATTAATGACACAAGCCCGTTTACCCCAAGTTTGTAACGATTCAGGTTGGAAATTCTCATCGATACAACTGTAATCAGCATTATCCGCCTGGGACAACAACGCAATATTTGCCCGACATGCTGCATGTTGACTTCCTAAAAGCGCCCCCAGCGATGTGGAACCATTGCCCACAACCCCCATCCCCCACTTTCTCGCCCAAATATGACGGTCAACATTTTCCCTCAACCTGGCCAACATCTGTCTCACGGAATTTGCAGACTGTACTCCCTGGAAAATTCCCCAAACTGCGGAGAAATGACCTTTGATATCGATGGAAACTCCAGTTTCTAGACTTGGGGAAGCAATCACGAGGTCGTATTGAGTGAGTAAAGCAATACTGTAAATTTCGTTGAGGTGGGCAATACAGCCATACGCAGGATGCGACGGGTCAGCAACCGACTCACTGTCAATCCTCAAAATGCGTAGATGAGGAAATTGACGACGAAAACGTTCTTCTTACTCCACCGGTATCCTAATTATAAATTCTGCTCCCTCACCGGGTTTGGATATGCAATCTAAAGTACCTCCGTGCTTTTCAGTAACAATTTGGTAGCTAATCGATAACCCCAATCCCGTACCTTTACCTTCTGGTTTCGTTGTAAAAAATGCCGCAAATAATTTTTGCCTAGTCTCCTCATTCATCCCAGCCCCATTGTCCCGAATCGAAATTTGAATACTACCGCCCTGTTTTGTTGTGCGAATCGTAATAGTATTGGGATTTTTCTCAATTTCCTGGTAGGTTTTCCCCTGATTTGACTCTTCGAGTGCATCGATCGCATTTGCCATCAGGTTCATAAATACCTGGTTGAGTTGACCGGGATAGCATTCGATATTCGGTAAGCTGCTATTATATTCCTTAATAATTTGAATTGCAGGGCGCAATGGGCCAGCTTTGAGGCGATGACCGAGAATCAGAATTGTGCTATCGATACCTTCGGTAATGTCAACTCTGCGCTTTTGGTCGCCATCGTTACGGGAGAAGTTACGCAAAGATTGCATAATATCTTTGATCCGCATGGTACCCAACTTCATTGAACTGAGCATTTTCGGTACATCATCCAGTAGGTATTCTAGATCGATGTTTTCCGCGTCTTCGATGATTTGTACATCAGGGTTGGGGTATTTATTTTGGTATAATTTGAGGTGGTTGAGCAAATCCTCTACATATTGGTTGGCGTGGGACAAATTGGTGGAAATAAAGCTAACGGGGTTATTCACCTCATGTGCCACCCCAGCAACTAATTGTCCCAATGCTGAGATTTTTTCAGTATGAACTAGTTTTAGTTGTGTGTTTTGTAACTTTGCTAGGGCTGATTCCAGGTCGCTAGCTTTTTCTACGAGTTGCCCTTGGGTTATTTCTAATTGTTCCAGGGATTCTTGCAACTGTTGGGATTTTTGCTGTTCCTGTGAAAATAGTCGAGCATTTTTAATCGATATTGCAGCTTGGGAGGCGAGAACTTTGAGTAGTTCTAATCTATTGGGAGTAAATGCACCTGTTGCCAGATTATTCTCCAGGTAGATAATACCAATTTGTTTAGTTTGGTAAACAATTGGAACGCATAGTATTGATTTTGCTTTGGAGGAAAGGATATAGGAGTCTTTACTACTCAGGGGGTCAGTTTGTGCATCCCTGATGACTAGGGGTTGTTTGCTTCTTTCGACATAATTTATGATTTTGAGGGGAATATCGCTGCTTTCTTCCACTGGTATCGATGGCAATATTCTTTGCAAACTCGTGTTGCGATTGTTGATCGCTTCGATCATTAGTTTGCCATTTTTTTCAAGCATGAGAGCACCTTTTTGGGCACCTGCGTTTTCAATGATGATGTTTAGTAGGGTGTCGGGTAGATTTTCAAGGGTGATATCGCTTTGTTTTGCTTCTCTATCTTTGATGACCTTAGTTAGGTAGAGGATTTGGCTGGTGCTGCTGGTGATTCCTGTTTTATTAGTGATGGAGGCGCTACTAATAGTAGTGGTAACATCGATTTCGCCAGCAGTTTGCACTGTACTGCGGATAATCAGTTGGGGATATTTTTCTTCTAGGTCTTGAACTTTGGCATACGCACCCCATTTGATGTAACCGTAGTAGGCTTCGGTCATGTAGACTTTGGCGATATTTTCCTTACCTTGATTGAGGTAGAATTTGGCACAGAGTTCGTTCGCTAGAGCAGCTTCAGGGGTGTAATTGTTGGCTTTGGCACCGACGATCGCGCGATTGTAGAGGTCGGTCGCAATGGAATTTTTACCAAGGATTCGTGCTTTTTCTGCTTCTACTAAGTCATATTTATGTTGGTAGTTGCAGGGGGCATGATGTGCCCAAAGTTTCATTTTCTTTTGATTGTCTGTAACTTGTTTGAGGTATTGTTTGCGCTCTTTTAGGACTGTTTTGGGGTATTGGGCTAGAAGTGCTAGGGAGTAATAAAAGTTATTGACAGAATAAGGTAGAAAACCAGGATTACTTTCATGACATTTTTCAGTTAACAATCCATTATTGATTGCTAATTCATAATCACTAAATAAATATGCTAAAACTGTTTTACAGGCATAAAAGCCTCCTATAATAGTAGAACTTGTGCCTAAAAGATGTCTCTGTTCTACTTCATTAAAAGCTTCGCCTACTAAAGTGACTTTGTTGAATGATTTCCCTTGTAAATTCAATATCTTTTGCCAAAAAACACATAGAGATGCTGCATTTACATTTAAATTTAACTGACGTGCCTGTTTGACGTATTTGACTACTTTACTCTCAACTGAATCTAGATTAATTCCGCTTAAAAATAAGTTTTCGCTAACTACCCACGCATTATAGGCAACATATTCTATATCTCCTGTTTCTAATCCAGCTTGCATAGCCTCTACCAATGAATTAATTGTTTGTATTATCGGGTCTTTAAAATGTTTAATTGCTCCATTGAAGAGAAAATTTATTTTACATTTAAGGGAATTAGCATTCATTTTTTCTAGTAATTCTAGTCCCAAACGACCAAATTGATAGCCGACTCCAATATCTCCAAATTTGTCGCACAATATAGCCCCATAAACTGTATAACCAAAAGCAGCAGCAGGTGAATTACCATATTTAATTGAGAGTCTAACTATTGCGAATACACTCAGAGGAAATAGCAAAGAACCTGCCTGACTTGCAGCAGGAATAATAATCATAAGAATTCGCATAACTGCCAGCTTGTAAGGGTCAGTCATTTTTGGTAAATCTGCTAAAACTTCTATTTTTGTACCAACCAAAGCTAATTTTGTTTTTACCAGTGCTACCAAAACATTTACAATCGTTGCTTCTCGTGGTATAAATACTCCGAAATCCTTCAAAATTTCTACTCCAAAATTTAATGCCTCTGACATCAAATTCTGAGTAATATACAATTGCATTAAAATTTCATATACTTTTACTTTATCTAGAATATCACTTGTTTTTTGTATAGCAATGTCAGCTATTTGTTGAGAAATATCAAAGTTACCGTTTAAGTACTCCGCCTCTGCTGTATCTAAATAGACACCTAACATGAAATCATAATTAGTCTGCCAATTATAGGAGTCTAAAAGTAACATGCTAATATTTAAATATTTAGATGTGGCTTTAAAAGCTGCATTTCTTTTAGCTTTCTTCCCTGCGATTCGATTGAGGTAAGCTATTTCATATTTTTCCTCTTTGGAAGTCAATAAATCAATCCCAAAATTTAGCTGGTTGACAATATCCAAAATATTATCTTCTAGTTTATCTTCAGGTATTGATTTCTTTAATAATTTGCCAATTAAAATATGAGTTTGCTGCTTTTTTTCTTGTGGAATTAATGAATAAGCCGCCTGTTGTACTCGATCGTGCAGGAACTTATAACCTATTTTTTTACTGTCAAAGATATCTTCTTCATTTTGAAATACTAAAGGTATGCGATATGCTTCGCTTAATGGAAGTATAAGACCCGCATGAAGTGCTATGTTCAAGTCTATGGCTGTCTCAAACATAGATTTTTCACTCACAATTGATAGTACATCAAGGCTAAAAGTATTCCCAATACATGCTGCCAGTTTTAAAATATCTTGTGTGCGAAATGGTAATTTTTGAATCCGATTAGCAACTAACTCAACTACACTTTTATCCGTAATTCCTATTGCTTGAATTTCTTCAATATTCCACTGCCACAATCCCAAAATAAAATCAAATTTCAATAATAATTCTTGATGTACTGCTTGCAATAATTGCGTAATAAAAAATGGATTTCCACCAGTTTTATAGAAGATTAATTCTGCCAGCTTATCACTACGATTCTGATTATCATCCAGAGTTTCTGCCACTAATCTCTCTACATTATCGTAATCGAGTGGTTGCAGGACTATATTACTAACCTTTGTCCCTGCTTTTTCAATTTCCTCAACAGTGGTAACCAAAGGATGAGTTGGTGATACCTCATTATCTCGATATGCACCAATTAATAATAAGTTTTGTATTTCTGCATCGGTCACTAACAGTTGCATCAATTTCAGGGTTGCTGAATCTGCCCACTGCAAATCATCTAGGAAAATAACCAGGGGGTGTTCTTTTTGACAAAATACTTGAATAAATTGTTGGAATACTCTATTAAATCGATTTTGTGATTCTATTGGTGGCAAATTGGAAACTTTTGGCTGCCTGCCGATAATTAATTCAACTTCGCTTATTACATCAATAATTACTTGCCCGTTATTACCAATTGCTGCTTGAATTTTCTCCTTCCAAACCTGGATTTGTGGTAAGCTTTCCGTTAGTAATTGTTGTATTAAGGATAATAGTGCCTGTATTAAAGATGCATAGGGAATATCTCGTTTGAATTGGTCGAATTTACCTGATACAAAATATCCCTTACGGGCAGTAATGGGTTTATTTACCTCATTGATAACCGATGTTTTGCCAATACCTGAATAACCGGATACCAATATTAACTGACTTTTCCCTTCAGTTATTTGTTCAAATGCCATCTTCAGAGATGTTACCTGTTCTTCCCTACCGTAGAGTTTTTGAGGAATAAGCAGTTGCGATCGCAAATCTAATGCACCAGGAATAAAACTAGTATTTCCCGAAGCTAATTCTTCTAAATCTGCCAGCAATCCTTTTGCCGACTGGTATCTATCCTCGGCATTTTTCGCCATTAATTTATTGGTAATACTAGCTAAAACATCGCTCACCTCGGGGTTTAGTTTTTGTATTGGTGTGGGAGTTAGGGCAACGTGTGAATGCACTAATTCCATAACATCGTTACTTTGAAACGGTAATTCACCCGTCAGCAGTTCGTATAGTGTAACTCCTAACGAATAGAAATCGGTGCGATAGTCTAAAGTACGGTTCATCCTTCCCGTTTGTTCGGGGGACATATAAGCAAGAGTGCCCTCTATTTGGTTAGGGTTGCTGGTAATAATTTCCTTTGATAAACGGGAAGCGATGCTAAAATCTGTTAATTTTACGAAACCACTTGTTGGGTTTATGATGACATTGGCAGGCTTGATGTCTTTGTGGATAATATTCTGGCTGTGGATATAGATCAGAGCTTGAGTGATTATGATCGCAATCTCTAATGTAAGGGTGACAGAAAGTTGTGTCGATTGTAGATATTGTTTGAGAGAAATACCGCCAAAGTCTTCAAATACTATTACTAGACGTTTATCGTAG
>JANNFJ010000492.1:0-2006 GCA_031379725.1 Calothrix sp. OTE_75_metabat_31 | reverse complement strand
GGCAGTAGGGAATGAGGAGTTAGGAGTAGGAAATAGGGAGTAGGAAATGGGAGTTAGGGGCTAATAATCTTAGTTGATTACCCAATTTATGATTCCCTACTCCCTAAAAATTATTCGTACAACCAAGCTTTAATATCAGGTTGCCAATTGACTAATTCTTCATCTTTGAACCATAGCGAAACTTCGTGTTGCGCTGTTTCAGTAGCATCGGAACCGTGGATAAGATTGCGACCAATATTCACGCCTAAGTCACCACGGATAGTTCCAGGTTCAGATGTGAGGGGATTAGTTGCACCAATCATCTTACGGGCTGCCGCGACAACACCATCACCTTCCCACACCATCGCCACAACCGGACCGGAGGTAATAAAATCTACCAAGCTTCCGAAGAAAGGGCGTTCGCGGTGAACGCCGTAATGTGACGAAGCTAGTTCGCGGGTGACATTCATAATTTTTAAACCAACAAGGGTAAAACCTTTGGTTTCAAAACGGCGGATAATTTCACCTACAAGCTTGCGCTGTACGCCATCGGGTTTAATTGCTAAGAATGTGCGTTCCATTATATTACTCCTGAAATATTTAGTTCCCTTGTTATTTGTCCTTTGTCGCTTGTGTTTTGTCAAGAAGTAATAACTTTTATCGTTTGTCGGTTGTCAGTTGTCAGTTGTCAGTTGTCGGTTGTCAGTTGTCAGTTGTCAGTTGTTCTTCGTCCTTTATCAATGACAACTAACCATTAACCAATGACCAATGACCATTGACTCCTAGCTAATGACAACTAACCATTAACCAATGACCAATGACTAATGACCATTGACTCCTAGCTAATGACAATTAACCACTGACCAATGACTAATTTTACTCAAAAACTGTCTGAGAATTTATATCCGTAATTAAACGAATGCGTTAGATTGTATATTCGTGGGTGAAACTTATTAGGTTTAGGAACAAATGGGTGTTGAGTCAACTGCTACAAGCGATGAGGTGATTAAACCTCCTGCCAATGGTAGAAAAGCTGCAATCGAACGCAAAAAACAGCTGCTTTTGCCAAGTAGTACGGCAACTTCTTCTCGTCAACACTGGACAATTGAAAATAGCGAAGACTTGTATCGTATCGAAGGGTGGGGACAGCCTTACTTTTCGATTAATGCTGCTGGTCATATCACCGTATCTCCCAAGGGCGATCGCGGTGGTTCGTTAGATTTGTATGAAGTGGTGAATGCGCTCAAACAGCGTAACCTGGGACTACCGCTATTAATTAGGTTTTCGGATATTTTGGAAGACCGAATTGAGCGGTTAAACTCGTGCTTTGCTAAAGCGATCGCACGTTACAACTACCCAGGTGTTTATCGTGGTGTATTCCCCGTTAAATGCAACCAGCAGCGCCATTTAATCGAGGATTTGGTCAAGTTTGGCAAACCACATCAATTTGGCTTAGAAGCAGGCTCCAAGCCCGAATTAATGATAGCCTTAGCAATACTCGATACTCCAGGAGCATTGTTGATTTGCAATGGCTATAAAGACCGGGAATACATCGAAACGGCAATGTTGGCGACAAAACTCGGACAAACGCCAATTATCGTTCTTGAACAGGTCGAAGAAGTCGATTTAGTCATCGAAGCCAACCGTCAATTAGGAATTAAACCAATTTTGGGCATTCGTGCCAAACTCAGTACCCAAGGTATGGGACGCTGGGGAACTTCGAGCGGCGATCGCGCTAAATTTGGATTGAGTATACCCGAAATTATTCAAGCCGTTGACAAATTACGCGATGCTGATTTACTGGATTCCTTGCAATTGCTGCACTTTCATATCGGCTCACAAATTTCGGCAATTCATGTAATTAAAGATGCCATCCAAGAAGCTAGTCAAATCTATGTCGAACTCGCATCGCTAGGTGCAAACATGAAATACCTCGATGTTGGTGGTGGCTTGGGCGTAGACTACGACGGCTCGCAGACGAACTTCTACGCCTCGAAAAATTACAACATGCAAAACTATGCCAACGA
>JANNFJ010000475.1:0-2322 GCA_031379725.1 Calothrix sp. OTE_75_metabat_31 | reverse complement strand
TCATGAGTTGCGAGAACTCCGGTGTCTGTAACGGCGATTGTAATTGAATTGCTTCCGAATCCATAATCCCAAGCGCCACCGGCTTCGATTCTTGGCAGATGCCACTGTGAAACGAAAGAAGGGTCATTTGTTGTTGCAATGGGTTCAAGTAAATAGTCGGGCTGAACATATTCGTAAAGACCTGTAGCAGAGAGCGAATCATATAGAACTTTTTCCTTTCCAATTCCTCCAGCATTAATAACATAGAGGTCAAGTTGGGGAATAGTCGAAATGAGCCTCGACTTTATTGTTGAGATCGCTCGTTCTCGAACAGCTGAATAATTGCGTCCGACCATATTAGGTTGCAACGGCCTGACTATTAACCTTCCTGTAAGCGACGCTCCTGAGGGGAGATTTAGCGGGTCAAATTCATATTTAGCGGAGGCAAACGATAGTGCTGATCCTACAAACGCCGTCAAAAATGCTAATTTTCTAATACTATTATTCATGTGCAAACTGCGAAAAATTTTACTTTTTAACGCAGACTCTCCTAATTTTGAAACTACTTTTCAAGTACTCAATTACACAGTAAGTTCTCTGGCAAAACTAAATACACTTTCTACAGTAAAAGTTTTAGATTTTGACCACAATCTAAATTGCTTAGCTAAGTAGGCAGCTCAATAAATTGTCACTTTATAAAAGTGTATCAAAAAATGTGCCAACTCAAGGGCGTAAACATCTTACACAAAAAGTCCTATCAAATGTAATTTGTCCCATTTTGACTGTTATTACAATGTATAAGTTCAACAAAATTGTCTTTTCAAGGTTAGGTGTCTTACGATTACTTGGTGAAGAAAATTCAGCGCTAATTAAGTTCAGTTTTTTGTCCAATAGTCGGTCAGCTTGTCCCATTGATTCCTCATTTTGCTGCGCTCGGTAGGAAGTTTTTGATGCCGGATAGTGTAGTCAGCACTACTTGACAAGCCGTGAATAGCGGCTTCTACCGTGTCTTCAACCCTAGATTGGCTGTAATAAACATACCCATCTTCGTCGCATTTGAGTCTGCATGAATCAGAGCTACTTATCGAAACCTTTCCAATCTCATTGTAAGAATTCAAACTCGCATTAACATTCACGTTCCCTTTTTTGTCAATGTTTACAGATACATTGATATCGCCACCATTTCTGTCTGAAACAAAAAAACGCTCAGAAAGCTCTCGTTGGGCTATATACTGAAGGTCTAATTCGTCATGAGACCGGAGATTGCGAAGTTTAACACTAGAAATATTTAACGCGATATCCGAGACAGAAATCCTGCGATCTAATCTCTCCAAATGCCTTTCTAATGAATCTATGGGTGTCGGTTCTGAAAGCAATCCATCCCTAACAGAGGCTCGTCGTGCAGTAGTAAGAATAATGCTGGTTACGCGACGATATCGCGTAGATTCACTCAGGGTGTATTCAAAACTTGCAAGCACACCTTTGTCGGGAAATTTTGCGATCCCCCAATCAGAAAATCTATTTTCATCATAAAACTCTATTGCTTTAGTCCCTAGTTGGTTCTGTAAATCTTCGATATCAATGGTAAACGAACTGCTTGGAGATATTCGGATAGCTGTCAAAGTCGCTTTGCTTCCTCGACCATTTAGCAATATTTCTACTCTTTCAATATTTGGGTCAATTGATTTGAGCAAAAACCCTTCTGGCCGGTATGCACCTTTATCTGAGGCAAAAACCTTTTTAATAAAGCTATCTGAACTATCATCAAATACTAATCCGCGATACGATTCGCCCTCAAATCCATTCAGATTCTGCCATTCAAATTGCTTAGGACTTGCAGAAGCATTCGCGATAGCCATTGTCGTTGCCAGACAAATTCCGAGTGATTTATAATTCAGATTCATTTTCTAACCTTACATTCATTTTGACTTACTTAAACCGTAGTCAGAACTGCACACAATAAAAGAACGAGTGATTTTATGCTCTGTTACAAGTAAAGTAGCAAAAGTCCTATGACCGCATTGAATAATGTGAATAGTATTGTAACCCACGGGATTGGGGGTAAAATAGAAATTGAACCGTGGGTGAGTGGCGAAATTGGTAGACGCACTAGATTTAGGTTCTAGCGTAGCGATACGTGAGAGTTCGAGTCTCTCCTTGCCCACCAACTTTTTTGATCCCGTATTTGCAGTTACAGATGCGCCGTTTCAGAAACACTCGCAATTTTCCTTCATGTCATGATAGTTTTTGGGGAATAGTAAATACATGTCAACTTTTGATATGGTTCTTCAAACTGTGCTTTCAATAGGAGTATTTTGTGTATTCAGATGGGCGAAAAATCTT
>JANNFJ010000435.1:0-3443 GCA_031379725.1 Calothrix sp. OTE_75_metabat_31 | reverse complement strand
ATTAAAAACGCCGGAGGTGATGCAGAATACCTGAGCGTCGATGTCACTGACACAGCCACATTAAAAGTTAAATTATCGCAAATTGTCGCGCAAACGGGTGCGATTACAGGAATAATTCACGGTGCAGGTAATCTCGCAGATAAACTCATCGAAAAGAAAACCGATGCCGATTTCGAGAAAGTTTATACAGCCAAAGTACAAGGACTAGAAAACTTACTTAACTGCATCCCACCCAGTCAACTGCAACATTTAGTATTATTTTCCTCCGTCACCGGATTTTATGGAAACATCGGGCAATCCGATTATGCGATCGCAAACGAAATACTCAACAAATCCGCACACCTAATCAAACAGCAGCACCCCGAATGTCACGTCGTAGCTATCAACTGGGGTGGATGGGATAGCGGGATGGTGACACCCGAACTCAAAAAAGAATTTGCCCGTCGGGGAATAGACATAATACCCGTGGATGCAGGTACGCAAATGTTAGTGAACGAACTCCAACCCATCCACCACGATACCACCCAGGTGGTAATTGGCAGCCCTTTAAATCCTCCCCCCGTATCATTAGGTACAGAATTACGCACATATCGCGTGCGTCGTCGTCTAACAGCAGCAGGGAACCCCTTTTTAGTAGACCATAGCTTTGCAGGTAACATGGTGTTACCTGCTACCTGCGCTCAATCGTGGATTGCTGACGTTTGCGAACGACTTTATCCAGGATACCGATTTTGTTGTGCAACAGATTTTCGGTTTTTGAAAGGGATTATTGTTAGTCCAGATACAGCAAGTGAATATATTTTAGAATTGCAAGAACTCTCCAAAATCGAAGGACAAGAAATTGAATTACAAGCAAAAATAGTCAGCGAACTACCTAATGGTAAATTTACCTATCACTTTAGTTCCAAACCGAAATTATTACGTGAAATACCCCTAGCACCCACATACAATAATTTAAACCTAGAACTCGATAACATTATTACCTTACAAGGTAAACAATTTTATCAACAAGACCCATCCTCCTTATTCCACGGTGAAACATTTCAAGCAATTCAACGAGTACTAAATATAACACCCGAAAAAATCACTGTAGAATGTCTTTGGAAACCAATTAGTCAGAAACAACAAGGACAATTCCCATTCGGATGGATGAACCCATACGCAAACGACCTCAGCACCCACCCACTATGGATATGGTTGTACCATTTCCACCAACAAATTTGTTTACCCGGACAGATGGAACGATACGAACAATTTGAACAAACACCCTTGAATGAAATTTATTACGTTAGCTGCGAAGTCAAACAAAAAACAACAACAGGTTTAACAGCCGACTTCATTATTCACGATAAACAAGGAAAAATTTTCTCACAGATGTTAGGGACCAAAGCAATTATACTACCTAAACTGTTGAATTAATGTAGATGTAGAGACGCGTTCGCTGTTCGCGGAGCGTGCGCTTTGCGCTTAAGCGTTCTTGCAGGGTAATCTCGCGTCTGAAATTCGTGTCTTCCGTTTATTTCCTTCGTGTCCTACCCTGCAAGAACGCGTACAGCGCGTATGTGGTTCATCTTTATTTCATTTACTTCCTAGCAAGTCGTAAAATCAAACTTACAGCAGATTGCAGCTTTATAAAACATAGTATATCAGGCTGAAATCAAGAGGGCGCAATGCCTTGCGCCCCTACGGAGTGGTTTAATTACCAGCAAAAATGCTGTAAAAACGAGGCAGCAGCCCTCGAAGAATGCATTCCCAGGCTCTGCCTGGGAACGAGTTCACTCACAACTCCCTCTTCCTCTCATTCTTCTCTTCCTCTGTGTCCTCTGTGTCCTCTGTGGTTCATTAACTCCAAAAAACCCTCCTCCTCCCCCAAAAAAACCGTGGAAAAAATCGCAATCGTCGGACTATCCTGCCTCTTCCCCGACGCCAAAAACCCCGAAGAATTTTGGCAAAACCTCATCAGTCAAAAAGACTCAACCTCAACAATCACCATCGAAGAAATGGGAGTAGACCCCAAAACATACTACGACCCAATCAAAGGAAAACCCGACAAAATCTACTCCCTCAAAGGAGCATTCATTCGTGACTTTAAATTCGACCCCAAAGGATACAAACTACCAGCCAGCACCCTAGAAAACCTCGACAACACCTTTAAATGGTCGCTTTATGTAGCCCAACAAGCACTCCACCAAACAGGCTACCTAAACAACCCCGAACTACTAGCAAAATGCGGTGTCATACTAGGAACCCTCTCCCTACCCACCAAATCATCAAATCAATATTTCGCACCAATATATCAGCAAATCCTCACACCAGCAATCCGCGAACTACTCCAACAAAAAATCGACTTAGCCAGCTTACCCAATAATACCTTCCCTGATAACGCAATGATATCAGGCTTGCCAGCAGCAATAATTGCCCAAGCCTTAGCCCTGTCCAATATTCATTATTGTATCGATGCAGCATGTTCCTCCCCCCTCTACGCAATTCGACTAGCATCACATTACCTATGGACGCATAAAGCAGATATGATGCTCGCAGGTGGAATTAGCTGTGCCGACCCGCTATTTCTACGCATGTTATTCTCAAGTATCCAAGGATACCCAGAAAACAATGACATTAGCCGTCCCCTCGACAAAACCTCACGGGGATTAATGACTGCTGAAGGCGCAGGAATCGTCGTCTTGAAGCGTTACAGCGATGCAGTTCGAGACGGCGATCGCATTCACGCAGTGATAGCGGGCAACGGACTTTCCAACGACGGACGCGGCAAACACCTCCTCAGTCCCAACTCCAAAGGACAAGTTCTAGCCTTTGAACGCGCTTACAAAGAAGCCAATCTCGACCCCAAAAATATCGACTATATGGAGTGTCACGCTACAGGCACTTTACTAGGTGATACTACTGAATTTAACTCAATCGAAACCTTCTTCGGCAAGCATCAAGCAAGTCCCTTAGTTGGTTCAGTAAAAGCCAATGTTGGACACCTTTTAACGGCAGCCGGTGGAGTCGGTTTGATAAAAGTTCTGTTGAGCATGTCAAAGGGTGTTATCCCCGCAACAATCAATATTCAGGAACCTTTAGGAACTGTAAGTAACGTTATTTCCGACCGGAATGTAATTCGTAGCGCTACCAACTGGGCAAGTAAAGCACCAGTCAAACGAGCCGCTATTAGTGCCTTTGGGTTTGGTGGTACTAATGCACACATGATTCTTGAACAGGGAATGACAACACACCCGACACATGCCGAGGCACCGCTGAAATTGGCGAAAATGGCGATTGTGGGGATGGATGCCTTTTTTGGTGGTTGTAACGGACTAGATGCCTTTGAGCGCAGTATTTACGACAGTACGCAGCAATTTACTGCTTTACCAGAGGAACGCTGGCACGGAATCGAAAATCAAACTGAGTTACTCAAGCAGTATGGGTTGAAGGATGGAAAA
>JANNFJ010000427.1:0-6002 GCA_031379725.1 Calothrix sp. OTE_75_metabat_31 | reverse complement strand
GAGGTTTGGCACCTCGATGTCGGCTCATCGCAACCTGGGGCGGAAGTACGTCCCAAGGGTTGGGCTGTTCGCCCATTAAAGCGGTACGTGAGCTGGGTTCAGAACGTCGTGAGACAGTTCGGTCCATATCCGGTGCAGGCGTTAGAACATTGAGAGGAGCCTTCCTTAGTACGAGAGGACCGGGAAGGACGAACCGCTAGTGTACCAGTTATCGTGCCAACGGTAAACGCTGGGTAGCTATGTTCGGAGCGGATAACCGCTGAAAGCATCTAAGTGGGAAGCCCACCTCAAGATGAGTGTTCTCATTCCTTTAAGGAAGTAAGGTCACATGTAGAACACATGTTTATAGGCTCTATGTGGAAGTGTAGCAATATATGAAGCAGAGGAGTACTAACAGACCGAGGGCTTGACCTTATACCAAATTTATACGTCACTGTGCAGTCTTCATGGTTTTGAAACCAAAACCAAAAGTAAAAGTTTTTCCTGGTGTCTATGGCGCGGTGGAACCACTCTGAACCCATCCCGAACTCAGTTGTGAAACGCTGCTGCGGCTACGATAGTTGGAGGGTTGCCTCCCGCAACAATTGCTCGATGCCAGGGTAATTATATAAAAATAAAAGCCTTCCAATACATATTGGAGGGCTTTTGTTTTGTGGGTAATTAAACTAAACGGTTAAGAAATTGATCCCCCCTTAAAAAGGGGGATTTAGGGGGATCGGTTTTAGGAAAAAACCTTAACCGAGCAGTATTGACACTGTAGGAGCGCAAGGCATTGCGCCCTCTTAATTTCTTTATAAAACTGCAATCTTCTATAATAATAAATGAATGTAATGTAAGGTATTTTTTAATTTGAAGTTATTAGGGTTACGCTGTCGCTCCACCCAACCTACGAATGCGTTCTATTTCAGTATTAAAGATATCAATATTCAAGATATCAATTTATTAATTTCAATATCTTAATAAAAAATTATTTTGCTATTTTTTAGAGATTCGCTAGAGTAGTTTTATCCCAAGATAATGATGTCATAAAAAGATAATTATGGGGAAATCGCTTCTTTCTAAACCAGTTGGTATTTTCTTCTCAGCCCTAACATTACTAACATTGACCTCGCAAGCTGCACTGGCAGAACTATGCCATGTTCAACTCCACAATAATAGCAGCTTCAAAATTCGTGAAGTACGAATGTCGCATGTTGGTCAAGATGATTGGGGAGAAAATCTAGTTGATGATATCGAAGATAAAACGGTATGGCAAGGTCAAGCAGTTAACTTACGATTTGAAGATGAGGAAAATCAATGCGACTATAATATGAAAATTATTGGCGAAGATAACCATGAACAAGAATATAGGGTCAATCTTTGTAATAATTCAGATTATGAAGTTACGAATGAATGATTAGGTAATGATTAGTAGTTAATGGTTAGCAACAATGTTAGATAACCAATAGTTAACTGCTATTGAAACAGTAAAAAATCTTGTAGGATAGGTGCCTTGCTTGTCCTACAAGATAATTTTTTTTGGAATTATTCTAATGCATTAAGGAACTGTCTGCGGTATTGGTGCTGGAACTGGTTGCGGTATTGGTGCTGGAACTGGTTCCGGTACTGGACCGGGAATTGGTTGCGGCATGGGGCTAGGTGCTGGTTCGGGACGAGGCAATGGGTTTGGATCGGGAGTGGGAATTTGTGGTTCGGGTATCGAAATAAGTTTGGGGTAAATCATATTTAAAAGGGAAAGATTAAGGGAAAAGGTAAATGCAAAGGAATAATAAATTAAACTTTCCTGTTAAAATTTGGGGTTCAAGCTTTATAGTTTACATTCCCTTCCTAATAATCTATATTTCATCTTTTACTTACTGTTGCCATCTGCCGAAATGACGAATTATTTATCGCAAGCGAAAACACCTTTACTAACTGCACTTCGGAAATTTGCGGTCGAACCCCACGCAGCGTTTTATACCCCAGGACATAAGCGAGGTATAGGAATTTCGCAACAACTTCTGGATGTGTTTGGTAAAGCAGTGTTTAGTGCTGACTTACCAGAATTAACCGAGTTAGATAACTTATTTGCACCGTCCGGGATTATTGAGGAAGCGCAACAACTAGCGGCAGAGGCATTTGGTGCTGCACATACTTGGTTTTTGGTGAATGGTTCGACTTGTGGAGTTGAAGCAGCAATTTTGGCAACCTGCGGTACTGGGGATAAAATTATTCTGCCCCGGAATGTGCATTCGTCGGCTATTGCAGGTTTGATTCTCTCCGGTGCAATACCAATTTTTGTTAATCCTGAATATGACGCAGTTTTAGGTATTACCCACAGCATTACACCTGCTGCTGTTGCCCTGGCACTTGCACAGCATCCTGATGCTAAAGCGGTGTTAATGGTATATCCAACTTACTATGGGGTATGTGGCAATATTGAAGCGATCGCAAATCTCGTACACAGTTACCATATCCCTCTAATTGTAGACGAGGCACATGGCGCACACTTTGCGTTTCATCCTGAACTTCCCATGACTGCCTTAGCAGCAGGTGCGGATATTTCCGTCCAATCGATTCATAAAACATTGGGTGCAATGACACAAGCCTCGATGCTGCATTTTCAAGGGTCGCTTGTAGATAGTTATCGCATTACCAAAGCATTGCACATGGTTCAATCCACCAGTCCCAGCTACATATTAATGGCAAGCTTGGATGCAGCGCGATCACAAATGGCAATACATGGCAAAGAGTTGATTTCGCGGACGCTACAACTTGCCAACGATGCCCGAAAGCGTCTGAATGAAATTCCAGGATTATCTATTTTGCATAGCCCCCCTTCCCAAGGGGGGTTGGGGGGATCTACTTCTGGTTTTATTAATCTTGACCAAACCCGATTGACTATTACTGTTTCTGGCTTAGGTTTAACTGGGTTTGAAGTAGATGAAATTCTGGAAACTCAACTTGGTGTGCGGTGTGAATTAGTTTCGCTACAAAATATTACGTTTATTATTAGCTTGGGTAATACCGAAGAAGATATTGATAAATTGGTATATGGATTTAGTATATTAGCTTGCAAATATTCAACAACCTCACTTCCTAAACCCCTGGATGACATAAAGGAAGCAAGCACAAGTTTTTTTGAAGTTGGAAATACTTTAGTTATGTCACCCCGTGAAGCTTTTTTTGCTGCGACAGAAACATTACCGCTTGAGAAAACCGACTCTTGCATTTGTGCGGAAATTATTTGCCCATACCCTCCAGGCATTCCGATATTAATGCCGGGAGAAATAATTACCCGACGTGCTTTAAATTACTTACAAGCAATTCAAGCAATGGGTGGGTTAATTGCAGGGTGTGCTGATAATAGTCTCGAAACCTTAAAAGTTGTTGGTATTAAAGTTTAGTTGCGATAAAATGCCTCCAGTTTCGCGCTTTGCAATACAGATTTTTAGGAATACTCATATGTACAGGGGAGATTCAAAAACGCGATAGATAAATAATTCTGATTTTGCAGCTATAGTTTAAGATTAAAGTGGGCTAAGAATCCATGCTCTCAATAAGTGGTAAAATTGAAGTAAGGTTCATCATGAAGTCAGTTGCAATAACCCCTTTAGCCGAGTTTCTCTCTCAATCCAACATTGAGGCTTCTCCCGCATGGGAGTTAATTAATGGGGAAGTACGACAAAAACCAATGCCAACCCTTTTTCACTCGCGGCTACAACGTAATTTGGTAAATTACCTAAATCTTCATACCCAGCAGTTTGAAGCCGTACAAGAACTACGTTGTATTGTACAGCCATATTCCCCAGTCCCCGATATTTCTGTTATCGCTTGTGATCGCCTTAAAGATGAAGATGGTCTACTACAAGGAGCGCCAAATTGGTTAATTGAAATTCGCTCTCCCGACCAAAGCACTCTAGACTTACAAAACAAAATTCTCCACTGTCTGAGCAACGGAACGCAACTAGCATGGTTAATAGACATAACTCGTCAACAAATTTGGGTATGGCTTGGAGATGACCTACCCCTTGTTTTGTCCGCAGAAGACATTTTACCAACTTTGGGCGAATTACCGGAAATGACGGTTAACGCGGTGATGGCTATGACTCGTAGATTAAAATTAAATATAATAAAGTAAAGTTGGTAGTAGTGCTACGTAGCGACTCATCAAGAGTGTTGCGCTTGACAGGTGGCAGTGACCGAATCGGAATCCCGGCTATCTAGAAGTACGGGGATAAACCCAAGCTAAATCCGGGCAATAGATTTTCACCAGATAATAGTGTAGGCAGGTTTCGCACTTCTACATCTTGCCCTTGACGATAAATTTCTACTTGCTGCTGTTGGGGATTAATTAACCATGCCAATTGCACCCCCGCATCCATATATTCGCGCATTTTATCGCGTAGCGTTTCCAAATCATCTGTTGCTGACCTTAATTCAATCGCAAAATCTGGTGCGATGGGGGGAAATTTGCGTCTTTGTTCGGGAGTGAGTGCTTCCCAACGTTCTTTTTGAATCCAAGTGGCATCAGGAGAACGGTTTGCACCATTGGGTAACTTAAATACAGTGGAAGAACTGAAGGTATAACCGAGACCAGTTTGCCGATTCCAAATTCCTAAATCGATAATAAAATCAGCTTCTCGGTTGCCGCTTTCGCCTCCAACGGGTGACATAATAATTAATTCTCCCGTTTGCGTTCGTTCAAACTGTAACTCTTGGTTATTTTTACATAACTGATAGAACTGTTCGTCACTCAGATAAACGGTGTCTAAATTTAATGTTAAAGGAGTCATAACCTAACAGTAACAGCATTCTTCAATCAGTATTACATATCATGCTACTCTATTTTTTAATCGAAATTGGCGGGGGCAGCATGTCAATTTACCAAAAAACCTCGTAGGGGCGTTCTTTACCCCGCCCCTACAATCTTCAAAAAATGACGAAAAATCCTTCTGCGAGGCCTAATACCAACTATTCGCCAACGGTATCTTTGAGTCAGCCAGGATGCCTAACCTACGTCATCGGATGTATTTTTAGGTATTTATTTAATTGGAAGTCTTTTAAAAAGGTAAAAACTGGAGTAAAACCGATGCTACACCACTTACAAAGTCAAAAAAGCTTGGTTTACCGGCAGTAACTTTTGTTTCCGATTGAGGTGTTTTGAGTTCCATTTGAAAAGCTTGTGCGGTTTGGATACCATTTTGATTGTTTTGGGTTGTAAACATTTTCTCGGCAGCTTGTGCGTCTTGGAAAGCCCCTTGACGGTCGAATAATTGATATCGGGCAACCCCACGCGCTAAAAATGCTCCTGCGTAGTCGGGTTTAACTGCGATCGCTTGATTAAAATAATCAACAGCTTGTTGGTGGCTGCCTTTTTCGGCTGCGGCAACTCCGAGTGCATAAAATTCTTCAGGTGTGGCTATTTGTGAGGGAATACCCGATGCACCCTGCAAATTAGATCCGTTAACTGTGACATTAGTCAACTTAATCCCGTACAAGTAAGCATTTCGCAAATCTGTACCGACCATTGTTGCACCGTCAAGTTTAGCACTGTTCAAATTAGCACCAAATAAGCTAGTACCACTTAAATTTGCTCCCCGTAAATCTGCCCCTGTCAAATTGGCACGACTTAGGTTTGCACCTGCGAGGTTTGCCCCACTCAAATCGGCTCCGGCTAAATCAGCCATTACCAATCCAACCCCACTAAGGTCGCAGTTTTGGCATTTTTTGGTAGCAAGTAATTGTTTGACATGCTCTGAATTTGCGGCGTGAGCGCTGGTTGCTATACTAATCGTTGTAAAAAATGCGGCTGTGGCTAGAATTTGACTTCTCATAAACCCGAATGCAGTATGTTTCACTTGATACTCAAAGATAACTTATAAAGTTTGAGATATCAGACTTTGCTAGTCAGTGAAAATCTTGATATACATGCAAATCGTAAATATTTCGGTAATTTTATTGCTAAATTATTTATGCCATTCACATCAAAACAAACCCGGTATCTCCAAGATACCGGGTTT
>JANNFJ010000381.1:0-3878 GCA_031379725.1 Calothrix sp. OTE_75_metabat_31 | reverse complement strand
ATCTTGCCTGAAGAAGAACTCGAAGCGGTTTTGGCACACGAACTTACGCACATTGCCAACCGCGACACCCTCACGCAAGCGGTTGCAGCAACGATAGCTGGGGCAATTTCCTTCCTAGCACAGAATCTATTTTGGTTTGGTGGTGGTTCGCGTGATAACGAAAACCGAGGTGGAAATTTCGTAGGTTTATTGTTAACAATGATACTTGCACCTCTCTCTGCCACTGTTATCCAAATGGCAATTTCCCGCACTCGTGAATTTGACGCTGATGCAGGTGCAGCAAGGATTACAGGTAATCCTCGTGCTTTAGCTCGTGCGTTGCAACGTTTGGAATCAGCAGCACAGCAAATGCCTGCCGCTTCTGCAAATCCAGCTTTTGAACCTTTATTAATTATCAATCCATTCAAAGGTGAGTCGTTGGGTAATTTGTTTAGAACCCACCCCACTACCCAGAAACGAATCGAAGCTTTGTTGAAAATAGAACAAGAATTGGGAGGAGTTAGGAGTTAGCTGTTAGCTGTTAGTAATTAGTAGTTAGCGGTTAGCAGTTCACACTGTAATATTTGTTCAGAGCAATAGCCAGTACTCAATGTCATAAGTTTTAGCGGGTTGAATAGCTCATCTTTCCCAATTCCTCCCTGTACTCCGTGATGTGGTTAACTTCCCAAAATTAATGACATGGACTAGAAAACGTTGATGAAACCCGCGTTTTGCACTTATCACAGAAAACGCTGAGGGCACGGAGTAAATAGCGACTTTGGGAGAGTTTTTGCGTAAGTCCTAATTACAATCAACTGCAATTTAAATTAAAAGCTAATTCCCAACTGTCCGTTAAACCCACGTACTGAATTGTACCTCCCCCTACAAAAACATTATCTGTAGCCCGAACTTGGACACCACCCGAAACCGCAACACCTTTATCGTCGGAATAATACCCTAAACCGACGTAAGGGGAAACCAAAGGTAATGGTAAAAATTTCAAGATATCAACACCTGTAGCACCACCGGGACCAACACCTAATTCTGCTCCTAAATTTAAAGCTCTTGCACCTGCTGAGTAAGTAATGTCACCATCATTGCTGCCAACCGATACCCAAGGTTGGGGTACAAGTTGTGCCGACGCACGAAGCGGTGTAAATAAAGATAGCAAACCAACCGATGCAATTAATGTTTTCGTTATCAGTGCTGTTTTCACGTTCATCTCCTTTATGGGGCTGCCACATTTTAACCACCATGTCGGCATTTTTGGCAAATGCCGACTAATTAACTATTGCTAATTGTGACGAATTTTGCGTTACTTGAGTGCCCAATTGAATTAGCAATGTATGGCAGACAGTTTGCAACTGTATGGTAGCGAATAAAGAAGGCTGTCACCTTACTTATAGGTCAAACAGCCTCTTGTTACCTTTAGCCTTTAACCCCTTTCCCCTTCAAGTAAATTATTTCTAAGGTTTTTAGCTATTGCCTCAATGGCATCCCAATTTCCTTGTTCAACAAGCTGTTTCAAGAATAAATCACCGCTTAACCCAACTGCGATCGCACCTGCTTTGATAAAATCTTGGGCATTTGCTAAAGTGACTCCACCTGTGGGAATTAGAGGAATATTACCAAGGGGTCCTTGTAAGCTTTTGATATACTTAGCACCACCGACCGATTGAACGGGAAAAACTTTTACGCAGTCGGCACCACTATTCCACCCGTTCACGATTTCAGTAGGAGTCAGTGCCCCTGGAATAATGGGTATATTTTTTGCATTGGCAGCACGAATCATTTCGGGGTCAACATGGGGTGTAAATAAAAATTCTGCACCTGCTGCGATCGCGTTCTCTAAATCTTGTAAATTAAATAGCGTACCCGTGCCAATCGTACAATCGGGTAATTCCGAACGTAATTTGTCGATTAAATCGGCAGCGCGATCGCTATTCCAAGTAATCTCGATTAAATGCATACCTCCGGCTGCTACAGAAGCAGCCATTTTGTAGCCAAGTTCCATTTTTAAGGTGCGGATGACTGCGATGGCACGATGTTTTTGTAACTTCGATAACCAAGGTTGATGCGGCATTGTATGTAATTTGTAAATTGTCCTTTGTTATCATGCATCAATCCAACTCATTCGTTCCAATGAACCTATATGTTACTCGCGGTATTCAGTAGTTAACATTCCTGCGAATCCCCAATTCTCTGGCTCTATTTCATCAATAATTATATGTGTATGCTCTGGTCTTTTGTTGAGAACACGTTGTAGAGTTTGAGTAATTTCTTTGACTATCTGTGCCTTCTGTTCGGCAGTCACACCGTCTTTTGTAATGCGAACATTTACGTATGGCATCGGTCTAGCTGACTCCAAAATCTAACTGCGTTATAATTATCTACTATTTCGGCTAACCAGTCTAATTTTCGCGATCCGACTACAATGAATCAGTCGTCATTTTGCACCCAAATTGTTTAAGAACTTTGATGCCCGACCCCGACTACTTATTTCGATTGGAATTTCCTTACTAGCCTCAATATTACTTCCGCATTGGCTACAGCTAGCATCCAGAGTTCTTTGTGCTTGGAATTTGGGTCTTATTTCTTTCTTAGCCTCAACTTTGACAAAAATGGTAAAGGCAACTCCAGAAAGAATGCGTCGTTATGCCCAGCATGAATACGAAGGTCGTTTAGGCATCTTCATTATCACCATTAGTGCTGCTTGTATTAGTGTCTTCGCTATTGTATTTTTGCTCAGTGGCAAAAAAGGTATTCCACCAAATATTTTAGCGCTGCATGTCTTACTTTCGGTAATGACAATTGTGGGTTCTTGGTTACTGGTGCATACGCTATTTGCTCTACAATATGCACATAGCTATTATCATGCTGATAGCAGTGGTGACGGTGATAAAGAAGTTGGGGGATTGGATTTTCCTGATGACCGTGACCCAGATTACTGGGACTTTTTATATTTTTCTTTTGTAATTGGCATGACTAGTCAAGTCTCAGATGTTCAGACGACATCACGTTATATGAGACGTTTGGCTTTGATACATGGAATATTATCCTTCTTTTTCAACACTACTATTGTCGCCATGACCATCAATATTATTGCATCGTTACTCTGAGTATTTTGTGATGGCGAAAGCTAAATAGAAACAAGAGGCAGAACTTAATAATTATCTTGCATCATCCATTTAGGAGTATGGCGATCACCTGATGTACTCCTAACCGGAGTGATCTAGGTAAATTAATTAGAATTAATCGTCCTCCGATGTAAAACTACATTGCCAATTTTTGCTAATTTATTTTGAAATTAATTGTCACAATCGTAAATAATTCATGAGAAAATAGGTACCCGACAACTTTTGCTAAGTCGGGGGTCTAAAACTTTTGTATATTAAAGTATGAATCGCAAGAATTTTTTTAGTAAGACTGCGATCGCACTCACTGCAATTGCAACTCTGATTTTTCCCAACCCCAAGCTGACTCTATCGCAACCACAAACACCTCCGACAAAAGCAGCACAAGCTAATCCCCCATATAGCTTACGAGTCCACATCTGGGATGTCTCTAGCTTGGCATTTACGAACGATGGGCAAACCCTTATTAGTGGAAGCTTTGACGAAACTATTCAAGTATGGAACCTCAAAACTCGGAAGTTAATTCGTTCGCTACCGGGACATAAAGATGGTGTTAACGCTGTTGTTATCAGTCCCAGTGGACAGACATTTGTTAGTGCAGGTGGTTCCGCAAAACCAACTACCGACAAAACTATTCGCGTTTGGAATCTCCAGCAACCTCAGTTGGCAGTATCGCAAAGAAAATTGCAACGCAAGTTACAACCAAAAGCTAAACGACAAAATCAAAATAATCCCCTCCTTACTCTCACTGGACATGCGGCGGGT
>JANNFJ010000345.1:0-12292 GCA_031379725.1 Calothrix sp. OTE_75_metabat_31 | reverse complement strand
TAAACAATTTGTAAACAATTTAGAAGTTTTTCCTACTGTTTTCCACACTGGTTGCATTACTAATGGAGACTGAATATCCAGATATTTTAATAGTAGGCTATCCATCGCTGCTGTCATTTCAGCTATTTTGGGAAGAACGCTTCTAATACTAGTTAAATCTTCTATCGTTTGGAAAATTGGATCTAAATATTGCAAAATAATTTCTTTACTGTTTTGGAGTTTGTCAGCAATACTTAGAGCTAGATACACTATAGTGTCAGGTCTTACAACTATTTCACAACCGTACTTATCATCACTTAATCGATACGTGGAATTATCCGGTAGAGCAGTTAGTTTAATTTCAAGACTCTTCAAGCATAAGTCTTGATTTGTGCTGATATGTTGAGTAACTAAATCAACTCTTGGAAGCTTTCCTATAACTATTTTTCGGTAAGGTACAAAATCACTTTCAAATGCAAAAAATAGCTGCTCGGATAGTGGAGGCTCTCCAAATAGTTCAGTCACACTAATTTTATCGTGAACTGTACCAAGAGATGAATTCAGCTTAATATATACAGGTTGTACTTGAATGCTATGCATGTAACAGCCAAGGGAAGCTGGGAAAGAGGAATTAAATTGATTTTTTCCCCAGCTATCTTTTTGTAAAAAATCTCTATTTGAGTTTGAAAGCCCAAAAAGGGAAGGATTGGCTTGGTTTTCTTCAGTCATCATAATTGAGTAAACAGTAATAACTAAAATAGTACACAAACGATAAAATCAAAATACGTCAAAATAAGGCAGCATGTATGGTAGCCCAGGTCGGTGAAGCTAAAGCGTCAACAGAACTGGTAATAACTTGGGAAGCCTTGCCCGATGATTTCCAGTTAGGGGACGAACCAGTGGATAATACAGGTCAACCGCTTTTAGCTGCGGCTTTGAGTGAAAGCCTAGAAATTAGTGGTTTTATACAACCCCAAATGTTAATCGCTTCAAACTTTGGTCTTTGTGCAACCCTCAACGGGCAATTTGTTGCCAAAGCACCTGACTGGCTTTATGTCGCCTCTGTTTTGCAAATTTTAGCAGACCGCAAAAGCTATACACCGAACTTAGAAGGGGATATTCCTGCCATCGTGGTGGAATTTTTATCTGATATCGATGGTACAGAATATTCTGCTAGGAGAACTTACCCACCTGGTAAATGGTTTTTTTACGAGCAAATTTTGCAGGTTCCAATTTACGTGATTTTTGACCCAGATGGGGGTTTAGTAGAGTTCCACCAACTTGAAAACGGACGCTACGAGTTAAAGCAACCCGATGAAAATGGTCGTAATTGGATTGCCTCTATGGGTTTATTTTTGGGAACATGGCAAGGAACAAAACAAGGACGGATAGGGTATTGGTTGCGATGGTGGGATGAAGCAGGTAATTTGTTACTTTGGGGCGCGGAACGTGTAGAACAGGAACGTCAGCGAAAAGAGCGGTTAATTGCCTATTTACAATCTCAAGGTATTGACCCGAATAATTTACCTACCTAACAGGGCACGATATAATCGTGCCCTATGGCATAATCGGCACATATAAAAATATGACCCCCGCATTTATATTTTTGGCTATGCCAGGGTATTGTAGGGGCACGATATATCGTGCCCCTAAGCCATCTCCAGAAATTAATTATGCGTTGCCCGAAAGCCCTGGTAGGGGCGCAAGGCATTGCGCCCTTACATCATTTTTGGAGATGTCTATTATTAATATAAATAATAGGCATATTTACGCCGTGCTGTACTAGTAGCCTATAGGATAAGTGAATATACTGCGAGTAAGTTATTTCTGCATTTTTTACTTCTGCTTGATTTCCAATTACATATTTATACATAAAATTTTAAAAAATAGATTTGTGATTTTACGTAAATACCGTAAGGCTTAGTAATTACACTAGAGTTATATTCGGTTAAGCAATCACGGCGAGAGCAAAATCGAGATCAGGCGCATCAGGCAATAAAACTACCGCATCAATTAGAGTGCATACCACTACGTATCAACTGCTTTGTTTGCTCTTATTGGCATTATTTACCGTAGTTTTTTCAACTGCATATTCCTTTAAATATTGATTTCGCAGATAGTAATAATTATCTGAAGTCTTTGTGTGGAAATATTTTCTCTTCAGGGTTTTATATTATTTAGGTGAATAATAATAAAGTGCATCTTCCTAAACCTTTCTAGACAAGGCTTATAGATTTCAATATCTGGGAATGATTCCTATCGATTTAGAAAAAAATTCAGGAGATTCCTTTAGCATGAGTATTCCAGTCGGCATTAAATCCATAGCCGTTAGTTTCCCTAGCATTATTCGTACCAATGACTATTACAAAGAAAAATATCCCGATTTAGTTGCTAAGGCGGACGATAAAAGTTTAGCAAAACTAATGTCACTCGTTGATGCTACTCCTAGTAATGAGTTTGAATTGGAAATGGAACCATACCTAAAAGACCCATTTCGCGGAACTGTTCAACGACGAATATTAGGAGAGGGAGAGTCTGCGCTAACCCTAGAGTGCAATGCTGCTAAGGATGCTCTTGATGCTGCAAAGCTTTCTGGCGATGATGTAGATCTAATAATTGGCTCTTCAACCTTTTTATCCGAACACCTTGGTTATGGTAACGCTGCTTTTATTGCCCACGAACTAGGACTTAAATGCGCTGCATGGAACCTTGATGCGAACTGCTGTGGTACTCCAGTTATATTGGAAACTGCTTCCGCTTTAGTACAATCAGGAGCATACCGCAATGTGTTAGTAGTTGTTTCTTGTACCTATTCTCGTCTTGTCGATGAAGATGATACTCTGGCTTGGTTTTTGGGCGATGGCGCTGGAGCTTTTGTCGTTAGTTCCTTATCTTCTAATCAGGGAATATTGGGTACAAAGGCTGTTAACACTAGTGCTTTGTGTGATAAATTAAACTTCACAATGACACAAGATGAGCAAGGTAATCAGAAATTTCGCTTAAAATTCGCTCAAGATATGAATAAAATAATGGGTGATATATCTGCGGATTTGGTTCGTACTTGTTGTGAAGGTGCTGCTACTGCTGCTAATGTCACTTTAGATGACATTAATTTTTTTATTTTCTACACAGCAGCAGCTTGGCATAATGAGTTTTACACAAGAGTTTTAAGAATTGACCCTAAGCGCACAATAAATTACTATCCTAACTATGCCAGTCTTGGTGCAGTGATGAGTTTAGCTAATCTTTATCATGCTGCACAACTAGGTAAAATTAGCGAAAATGACTTAGTATTAATTTATAGTTTTGGGCCTGCAAGTAGTGCTTCTGCAAGTGTAATGCGTTGGGGTGATGTGGCTGTAGGTAAAGTTCCGATTAATACATTAGAATTGGTTCATTAGTTGCACCTGTAAATGTAAAATACCTATAAGTTTAATTCTCCTAATCTTATTAATGAGTTTGGGAGAATTAGTTATATAAATCCAGTTTTGTTTTTGAAAACACATGTAGGGTGTGTTAGTCTACCGCTAACGAACAAAGCCCTTGACAGTAGTGCGTTACGATGAAATGTTTACCACACCCTACATACCTAATTTTGTAAGCACAAGGTGCAGACTACGCTAACAAAAATCAGATAGTAAGTAATCCCATCGTTAGATGGTATTATGGAAACTCCTAAAATAAACGGTACTTTCTCAAAAGATTTGCTTATCTTTTTAATGAGCAGATTGTTTAATCAAACAATTGATACGCTTACCAATTGGAGCAGCATCGGTAGGATTGATTTTAACATCAACAACGAAAGGAATTTGAGAATTCATTGCTTTCGATAGCGCTACATTAAGTTGGGACTCATTTTCTACAGAAATACCATCTCCACCCATACTACGTGCAAACATTACAAAATCGGTTGAGGGAATTTGTGTTTTCACAGCATTGTAGCCTCTCGCTTTATTTCCCTGAGTACACATATTATAATTACCGTCATTCAAAATAATCCAAACGGCAGGAATTTGGTATTGAACAGCAGTATTGATTTCTTGGTTCATAAGCATTGCACCATCGCCTACGATTGCTACTGCTTTACCACCATTTGCGATCGCAGCACCAACAACTCCTGTGGTGGCATGTCCCATTGCTCCAAAACCAGTACTTACCCGCCAGCATCTTGATTTGTTAAATTTTAGATGATGTGTTGTCCAAGCAAAAGAATTACCAGCTTCAGCAATAACTATCGCATTGCTGCCTTCAACTACTACTCTTTGAATTGCCTTCATCAAGACTTGAGGTCTTATTAAACCTTTGTAAGAATCAGTATTGTGTTCTGGAAGTGTAAAATTTTGAAACTTACTTGGCAATTGTACTAGGAAATTATTTAGTTTTCTTGGTAATTTTTCCAGCAATGTATCTAAGAATTCTTTAACACCTGCGACGACAGGAAATGTATTTGCATTTGGATAAGCTGCGCCTGGGACTTGTGGATCGGTATCTACATGAATAAAACCCTTTGGGGGTATCATTGCTGGATTCCAAAATGAGGTAAATTCTCCCAAACGAGTACCTAAGACTAAAATACGTTCGGGTGGTGTAGATTTCATGTATTCCAGAACCGATTCATGTCCTGCAAATCCTGTTACGCCTAGATATTGGGGATGATTTTCGGGAAATATCCCTTTACCACGAGGAGAACTCATGACTGCTGCTCCCGTTCTTTCCGCTAACTGGAGTATTTCTTGGCTAGCATTACGGGCACCAAAACCAACCCATATGGCAAAGGATTCACCTAATAATAGTTTGCTAACTTGATTGATTACTCTTTCATCTGGGATAAACGAAGGCAATTTGGATTTGTCTGGAAAAATGTTGCAACCGTTATTGGTTTGGACATCAATAGGAATACTAAGGTGAGCGACAAATCCACCTGGTTGGGAAAATCCAAAAGCAAGCTTTTGAGCAATTTCTGCTAATTCATCACTTGACTTAATGCGATGTGCAAAATTAAATAGCCTGCCATTAGTAAAAATTTCTTCAGGCATGGTTTTGAGACTTGTTTCCTGAAATCCCCATTTCCCTTCGTTTGTTTCTGGGGTACAAGCTGATATCAAAATCACCTTAGCCCCATCATACCGTGCAGCAGCAATTCCAGTTAACGCATTCATAATGCCTGGTCCTGTTGTGGTGAATACTGCTACAGGAGAGCCATCAGCAAAATATGCTTCCATTGCCGCAAAAGCTGCTCCTGCTTCATGACGAAAATGCAGCACATCTATTGAGCTTTGTTCTAAAGCTTGCCAGATTGGCGCGATCGCACCTCCTCCAATTCCAAAAGCGTGGCGGACTCCCAATTCTGTCAGCATTTGGGCTATGGTGTCAGCTACTGTCGGTTCTATTAATTGCTTATTTGTAGAGTTTATAAGAGAATTCTTTAGACCGGATACTTTATTTGAAAAAGCTTTATCAGTAAGTAACATTTGCTAACCCTTTTGATATTAAGATATGGTTCTACCACTCCCCTAGTGCTAAAAAACGAATCTAACTAGCTCAAAGCAATAAACAGCGGATTTCTTAGCCGTTAAGTATTTTTAAGTTAGTAGAATCTAATTTTCCAAGGACATTAAAGCGCCAAAAAAACAATCTAAGCAAGAGATATAGCTGTTAATTAGGTTTTTTAATGCTTATAGACCATAAAGTGAGCAGTACAACCTAAAATTTTTGTTTGAGCTTGATTTTGAAAATCAATTTATTAAGCTCTCTCAATTCTATTTGTATTTTTTGTGAAAAGTGTAAAAATCCTCTGAAGTAACCAGCTAAAAAAATAAAGTTCGATTAAATATTATTGAGATTATGAAGAATATTCACAGTAATTATACGGCTAAAGAATAATTAAAGTATTTGTTATTTTTTTTTATTAAATACTAGTGAAAATACTTATTTAGTAATCAATACAGTTTAGTTAAGACAATAAATATGCCTGGAACCCTTGTAGAGATGATAGATTTTTCATTGCCAATGGAGCGAAGCAATGAAATATATAAGAATCCGGTTTGATTTTTGTTGGCGTAGCCTGCGCTCTGCGCTTAAATATATAGGTAGTAGGGTGCGTTAGCGTTCTTGGTAACGCACCAAGTCCTCGGAACGGTGCGTTACGCTGCCGCTAACGCACCCCAATACTGCTCGGTTAAGAAGTTTTCCCAAAATAGATCCCCCTAAATCCCCCTTAAAAAGGGGGACTTTGTAAGGCTTTTAGCCCCCCTTCTTAAGGGGGGTTGGGGGGATCTAAAGCTTAACCGAGCAGTATTGTAACGCACCCTACGTATCTGTTTAAAAATTAAATAAGACGGCTATAAGTAGTGGGGAAAATTGAATATAAATTTGTCATTGCGAACGCTACATTTCATGTCGCACCCTGCAAGAAGCAAGCAACGCAATGGCATATAAGAGTCTTTTTCAAAAAGCCTATTACTCAATGGGAATAGTGATTATAAATGTTGCTCCTTCTCCTAGCACAGAATCAACATCCAAAATTCCCTCATGTTTTTCGACTATAATTTGGTGCGCGATCGCAAGTCCTAAACCCGTTCCTTTCCCAACCAATTTGGTTGTAAATAAATAGTCGAATATTTTAGCTTTTACTTCTTCTGGCATTCCTAGTCCATTATCTTTAATTCTAATGGTGACTAGCTTTTTGGCTTCACTCAAGCTGGTGCTAATCGTGATGCAATTAGGATTGAGTTCAATTTCTTGAAAACTACTTCCAGTATTAGATTCTTCGAGTGCATCAATGGCATTTGCCAGCAGATTCATAAATACTTGGTTTAATTGTCCTGGGAAGCACTTAACTTCGGGCAAATTACCATAATTTTTGACTACTTGAATCCTGGGACGAGATTCTGATGCTTTTAAACGGTGCTGGAGAATCATTAAGGTACTATCAATACCCTCATGGATATTAAAAGGAATTCGTTTATAGGTATCTGCCCTCGAAAAAGTCCGCAAACTAATACTAATATCGTAAATGCGGTCAACGGCTTGTTGCATAGAAGAAATGACTTTAGGCAAGTCTTCTTTGACATAATCTAAGTCTCTAACTTCTATTTCCTTTGCGATTTCTGCAACTGGTTCAGGATAATATTTTTGATAAAGGTCAATGAAGGTTAACAAGTCTTGTACGTACTCGCGTGCAGGTTGTAAATTGCCAGAGAGAAAGTTAATTGGATTATTGATTTCGTGCCCTATACCCGATACCAAATTGCCCAAAGTAGACATTTTCTCGCTTTGCACCAATTGTAATTGTGCTTGTTTGAGTTGTTCAAATGAAGTTTCTAACTGTTGAGTATTATCCTGAGATTGTTTATATAAGCGAGCATTTTCTAAAGAAATCGCAGCTTGAGAACAAAGCAGATTAATTACTTGCAATCTATTATCGGTGAACGCCCCAGTCGTGAGGTTATTTTCTAAATATAAGATAGCAATTAGTTTACCTTGTTTGAGAATTGGATTACATAGAAGACTCTTCGGTTTATTTACAATAATATAAGAGTCATTAAAGTTTGAGTTTTGATATTTTGAATCGTCATTTTTTAGCGTAGCACTATCCAAAATTACGTGTTCTCGCTTGCGCGATACATAGTTAATCAAATTTAGAGGAACATCTTGACTTTCTTCTAACGGAATTGATTGTAAAACGTTAATAACTTTATTATTTGATAAAGCAATTGCCTCAATGACTAATTTATCGGAGTTTGGTAAAATAAGTACGGCTTTAGAAGCAGCAGCATTCTCAATTAAAATTTGCATAAGATTGACTAGCAATTTATCTAGTTCAATTTCACCACTAATCGCATGAGAAGCTTTGATTAAACTCACAAAATCTAATGCTTCGATAATTCTTGTACTGCTGCCAGTAATCGTTTTTCCGTAACTGTTTGTAATCGAAATAGTTTCTTTGTGATTTAAGGTACTAATTTCTCTTTGTTTTGTTGGACTTAATAAATCTGGATAGGTTTTTTCCAAATGTTCGACTTTCGCTAATGCACCCCAACGTGCGTAACAGTAATAAGCGTTAATTAAATAAGTTTGGGCAATGGTTTTTTTATCCCACCCAAGATAGAATTTAGCTGCAAGTTCGTTGCCAAGGGCTTCTTCTTGTATATATTCATTCTCTTTGGCAAGATAGATAGCTTTATCGTAGTAGTCCATTGCTGCTATTTTGTCACCTAGAACCCGATGTCGTTCTGCTTCAACAAGATAGTATTTGTGCAAGAAATTCATTGGGGCATGATTTGCCCAATGCTGCATTTTTTGTTGATTTGCATTTACTTTTTCTAAAAATTCGTTTTGTTCCAGTGATGTGGCTTCAAGATATAACGCTAATCTGACCAGAGAATCATAAAAATAAAAAGTTGCGATAATCAGCGAACCTGTGACGCTAGAAAGAAAATTTTCTGCCTCTACTGAATACTTAAGAGCAAATGATAAATTTCCAAATAAATAATTGAGAATCAGCTTATTAAAATTTACTAAAGCAATAGCCATAATATAATTAGTTTCTTTATGTATTGGCAACATTACTTTCTCATCGTAGCTTTCACCAATCAAAGAGGAAATATTTTGATTTTTATTCATTAAATTTAAAATTGTCTGTCGCCAAATTTGCATAGAATACTGAATTGCTTTTTGTTGAAGTCGTTCTAGATTCTCACAATATATAGCCATGCGATGCTCTAAACCTGTTAATTCTTGCCCTGTTAAATAAGAAAGATAAGAATAATTATTTAAACTATAGGCAGAAAACTCCAAATCTCCTGTCTCTAAAGCAATTGTATAAACTTCCTGTAATGGTTTTAAAAATTTACTCGCATGATTTTTCCAAAGTCCAACAAAACTGTTGTAAGGAAGTAAAACTTTAGCTTGTAGTGAAATAGCATTAGTTTTGGACAATACATTTAAAGATAATTTCCCAAATTCATAACCAGAATCTATATCACCAACTACAGCGCACAAAAGAAATGCATAAGTACAATAACCATTTGCTGATATGCCAGTGTTACCATATTCAATTGATAAATCCACCATTTTCAAGCTAATTAAAGGCACAAATTCAGGATTTCCTAGATAGGCAGCAGTAAACATACTTGACAAAATACGCATAGCTGCCAATATTTCTGGTTGTATCATTTCTGGCAGATTAATTAAATCTCCAATTTCCCGGACATTTAATTTTTCTGCTGTTGCCTGGAATGCTTGTTGAATATCTCCCGGTGATGGAGATGCTGGAAATTCAATATTCAGGAATTTGAGTATATCTAAAGCTATTTTTAAAGCTTCTGTAAGTTTATTTTGTACAATGTAAGCTTGAATTTTTATTTCATAAATTCTAACTTTTTCTAAGAGGTTTTTGGCAGAACTAATAACTATTTCTGTTAATGCCTCCATTCTTTCAAAGTCACCGCTGAGGTAAGCTGCTTCACATGCTTCTTCATGTAAAGCTAAACAGAAAGAATACTGGGTTTGCCAGCTATCTACCGTGATTATTTCTAACCCTAAATTCAAGTACTTAATTGCTGCTGTATAAGCTGTAGAAGTTTTGGCTTTACGTCCGGCAATTAAATTAAATCGGGCTAATTGATTAAGTTCTTCTTGGTTGCTAATGAGTTCTACGCCATAATTCAACTGGTTGACAATATTGAATATTTTTTCTTCTCGTTCTGCTTCAGGGGTACTGTTTAATAACAGTTGACCAATATTGAAATGTTTAGTTTTCTTTTCTAGTTCAGGAATTAAAAAATATGCTGCTTGTTGTACGCGGTCGTGAAGAAATTTATAAGTTGGTAACTGGTCATGATTAATCGCTATTTTATCGATGTTATCTTGCGTTGCTGACAATAAATCATCTGCTTTAAAAAACTTATAAACTTGATTAGTAGGAATAATCAACCCTTCTTGTAATGCTTCCCATAATTCGCTTGCTGTTTCTTCTTGTGATTTATTATTAACAATTGCCAGCATCCCCAAATCAAATTGGTTGCCAATACAAGCAGCTAATTTAAGAATTTCTTGAGTTACTTGTGGCAGCTTTTTCAACTGAGTCACAATAAATTCGACAACGTTATCAGAGAGTGATAGCTCTTGAATTTGAGACAAATGGCACTGCCAATATCCTTCGTCAAAGTTATAGTAGATTAGTTCTTCTTGGTATAAAGATTTGAGGAATTGATTACTAAAGAAAGGATTTCCTTGGGTTTTCTGGTAAATCAATTCTGTAAGTGGTCGGGCAACCTCGGAGGAACAGTTAAGTGTATCCGCAACTAAATATGTTAAGTTCTTTTCGGATAAAGGTTTAAGTGTAATCGTCTTTACTTGAACATTGTCTTTAGAAATTGCATCCAATGTTAACATTAATGGATGTACTGCCGAGACTTCATTATCTCGATAGGCTCCGATTAATAACAAATGTTGGGTTTCTTTTTGACAAACTAACATTTGCATCAAATTCAAAGATGCGGAATCTGCCCACTGTAAATCGTCGAGAAAAAGGACTAGTGGGTGTTTTTTAGATGTAAAAACTTGGATAAATTTTTGGAATAGCAAGTTGAAGCGATTTGTTGCTGCACTACCTGTAAGTTCTGCAACTGCTGGTTGCACCCCAATGATTTTTCCTAGTTCGGGTATTACGTCGGTAATAACTTTACCCTGTTCTCCCAATGCTACTAAAATCTTGCTTTTCCATTGCTGGAGTTCGGTTCCACCTTCGCACAACAATTGTTCAATTAGGTCGCCAAAAGCTTCTAAAAATGCTGAAAAAGGGATGCTGCGTTGGAATTGGTCGTATTTACCTTTGATAAAGTAGCCCCGTTGCCGCACTATGGGTTTATGGACTTCGTTAACAACTGCTGTTTTACCGATACCAGAAAATCCAGCTACTAATATTATCTCAACCCCTTTATTGCTACCTTTAATGGGGTTAGCGACAGATTCAAATGCTGATAGCAGTGCTGAAACTTCAGTTTCACGACCGTAAAGTTTTTCAGGAATGGCAAAGCGATCGCAAGCATCTTTTTGTCCTAAATCAAAGTTGGCAATTTCTCTATCCTGATAACCAAGACACACTTTTTCTAGGTCGTATTTCAATCCTAAAGCACTTTGATACCGGTCTTGGGCATTTTTTGCCATCAGTTTGGCAACAATATTAGAAAGGACTTCCGGAATCGCTGGATTAATAATGCTAACGGAAGGAGGTTGTTTTGCTAAATGACAATACACCAACTCCATCGGGTCTTTACTTGTAAAAGGTAACTCTCCACTAAGTAATTCAAATAATGTCACACCCAAACTGTAAAGATCGCTACGCCAATCAACTAATCGGTTCATCCGTCCGGTTTGTTCGGGTGAGATATAAGCTAATGTTCCTTCTAACACATTCAGCGATGTAGGGGGCTGTGTTTCCCTTGGCAGTAAAGAAGCAATACTAAAGTCGATCAGCTTTACCTGTTTTGTTGTTGGATTAATAAGAATATTCGCAGGTTTAATATCTTTGTGGATAACGCGCTGGTGATATAAGTTATCCAGAATTGTAACAATTTGTAATGCAACGGCGAAGAAATCGCTGAGGGAATTAAATTTTTCTCCCTTAGTAAACTCCTGTAACGCAATTCCCCCAAAATCTTCCATTACCAATGCATAGCTATTTTCGTAAGGTTCCAAGCTATAGGTTTTGATGACACCAGGAAAATTGAGATTTTTGGCAATGGTATATTGGTTGCGGAATAGAAGCAGTTCTTGGAAAGTGGGATACTCACTCCGCAGCAATTTAATTACTACCGACTTGTTGCTTTTTTCTTGAATTCCTCGATATACAAGGGTTTTTGCACCAGAATAAATTTGTTCGAGAAACTGATAACCAATTAGTTTCATCATGTCTACTTCCAGTTATTAGTATTGCACCTAAAGGTATTATTCCCAAACTAGGTCTCAATATTTAGGTTTAGGAAACAAATTTGGAAAGATTATCACGATTTTGGCGTAAAACAGCGATAAAAGCCGTTTTCCAGATTAATTATCAAAATTTAGGTGTAGGGTGCGTTAGACGCAAGTCGTAACGCACCAAGGCCCAGCAACGGTGCGTTACGCTGTCGCTAACGCACCCTACGTATCTACGTATCTTTTCAAAACTTTAGTTTTGCTTTCTGGGAATTGTAATGATAAATTCCGTACCTTTTCCAGGTGAGGAAACACATTCCAATGTACCACCGTGCTTTTCGGTAATAATTTGATAACTTATTGATAAACCCATTCCTGTACCTTTGCCTACAGC
>JANNFJ010000324.1:0-3799 GCA_031379725.1 Calothrix sp. OTE_75_metabat_31 | reverse complement strand
TTCTGGATTAACAATTTCTCATCTTCATACCAAATAAAACCCGCATCCAATTAAACCGTTTGATAACAATTTCGTAAACCATAAATATAGCAATAGTTGAGGCAAATAGGAATAATGATAAAGTTTCTTACTATTACCTTTGCCTCAACTATTGCTATATTTATGGTTTACGAAATTGTTATCAAACGGTTTAATTGGATGCGGGTTTTATTTGGTATGAAGATGAGAAATTGTTAATCCAGAAAAAGTTCAAGCTTTTAATGTTACCTTAGAAAATATTGTACAAGCAAGCAAAGCTGCTATTAATAGTTTAACTTTAGATTATGGTGCTAGTACGATTATTTTTCGGGATAATGGAGGTAATCAACAAAGTATCACCCTGACGAATAAAGAATTTCAACTTTTAGAATATTTGATGAAGCATCCTAAACAAATTATATCTACCGAACAAATTCGCAATCAAATATGGGATGCTAATTCCGAAGCTAGTAGTAATATATCGTGCCCCTACATACCTATCGCGTACTTGACAATACAATTTTCAATTTTACTACCATCAATTTTGAATTTTTTGGTATTTTTCAAGTCCTACATATTCCTTTATTTTACGTGGTTATGAACAACATGATACAAATGGAACTCATTACGAGCTAAATTTTCCCAATAAGGTTTTTGTGGATTAAAACCAGGTTGTTTGAGAATTGCTTCAAATGCTTCTTTACTCTCCCACTGTCCATAATTAAACATGCGAGTACCATCTAGACTGCGGTGGAAGGTTGCTGATAGTAATCCTGGTGAAGAATTCATCGCACGCTCGATTTCTACAGATGTTCTTTTCACCATTTCGGGCTGATTTGATGGCATCATCCTAAATTCGGCAAGATGGGTAATGCGGTCTCCCGTAACAATTTCCACTTCTGTTGATATCGATTTACTAATTACGACTTCGAGTAAGAGTAAATCGGGTGGAAAAAACTCATTGAAAACTGTGGGACGTGGTAAAGTTCGGTGGTCAAATTTAGGATTCCATTGGCTATATATGAAAACTCGAACTCCATCTAAACTACGATGGACGCTGGCTGTTTGAAAGTAGGGGTTTGCAGTCCAAGCTGGAATTTGTTCTTTGGTAATAGCTTCAATTAATGCATCTTGATGTTGTGGTGCGACTGTGTATAAATCGAGTCCGACTATTGCTGTGTTGGTTTTATCGATATGTATCATGATGACTGTTATTTTGTTTTTATTATTTTTAATGTGTTGTCATTTCAAAAAAAGCCTACGCTTGGGTGCATTTCATTAATTATGACTTTTTAGTAATGATTAGATTCTGACTTCTTTAAGGATACCGTTGGTCAATTCCTGAATGGTTAAACCCCTCACCCCAAAACCCTTTGTTTTAGGTTACGTCCGCCTCGGAATGTAATTCCAAGGCTAATAGCCCAAGTGCGTTGAAACGCACTTAAATCAAGAAATATGGGGCTGATGGGTTAGACCCCTTATTAATTCGCCAACAGTATTCTTTAAGAAGTCGGGGATCTAGTAGTCCCTCAAAATTAATGATTATTTTTTGCTTACTTTTCAAAAACGCTTGCAACTTCATATACATGAAACTCATTTTCTGCTAATCCGCGCCAATAATCTCTTACAGGTGCGAAGCGGTCTTCTTTTAATAGTAACTCAAATCGCTCTAATGTACTCCAAAATCCGTAGTTCATGGTACGAGTACAATCTAATGAACGATGAAAGTTGACACATAAAAGGTCGGGATGCTGAAGGGAAATTGCAGGAATTTTCGCTTCTAAAGCAACGAGATGAGGCTGATTTTCTGGTGACATGCGAAATTCACCAATATGCAATAATCGACCGGGTTTAATTGTTAAGTCGGCATCATCGGGTTGGGAAATTGCAACTTCGTAGATGTGAGAATCTAATAAATCAAATCCTGTATATGCGGGTTGTGAGTTAATAAAGTCTGTGTATGCTTTTTCTGTTTCCCATTGTAAGTAAGACATAGCCCTTTCTCCATCTAAGCTACGATTGACACTGCCTGTTGCACAACCGGGCTGAGTTTCTACAAGCCTTTGTACACGGTCTGATAGCTTAGATATTGTTCCCTGTTGGTATTGTGGAGTTATCGCAAATAAATCTATTGATGCGAGTAAAGCATTGCTTTTGCTGATAGTAACCATTTAACACCTTTGGGTTTCTTAAGAACTAATAATCCTCTATAGGTATTTTATAGGCAAATTGTGTAGAAACGATTATCTCGATGCGATCAATAATTCGATGATGTTATTATGTAAACAATCAATAATCTTCGAGATTGCTAGTTATGACGGTAGCTGTAGCGAAATGGACAATCGAAGAGTACCACGCCATGATTGTCACGGGTATCTTAGATAATCGACGGGTGGAACTACTAAGGGGGGAAATTATCGAAATGTCACCAGAAAAAGAACCTCATGCTTATTTTAGTAGTGAAACTGCGGATTATTTAATGCGGTTGCTAGGTGACAGGGCAATGATTCGCTCTGCGAAACCGGTTATACTTCCTAATGACTGTGAACCTGAACCTGATATTGCTATTGTGCAGCGTTTGGGACGTGAATATTTGCAGCATCACCCATATCCAGAGAATATTTTCTGGTTGATTGAATATTCAAATTCAAGTTTGGAGACAGACCTGAATATAAAAACTAAAATTTATGCGGAAGCTGGAATTGTTGAGTATTGGGTTGTGAATCTTAAGAAGAAAGTATTGATTGTGTTTCGTGAACCTGAAGATGGAGATTATGCTTCTAAGTCCACGTTTTCGGGAGGGACAGTTTATTCTTTGGTATTTCCAGATATCGCTATTTCGGTGGATGCAATTATTAGTAGTTTTGAGTAGTTAACCAGTTAATGAGTATGGTAGGAAGGTGATTTATGTTGGGTTCCACTACGTTCCACCCAACCTACATTAATGACTCTTTTTGTGAAAATACTTCGATGGCACGTTCGAGTTCTAAATCCATTAAATAATCTACAGTCCAATTGGCTTGCCGCTGTAACATGTGAAAGGGGTAAGTATTGGCAATACCCACAACTTGCATTTTGGCATTTTTGACAGCTTGAATACCTGCTGGGGTAGCAACGATAGCCAAACATTCGTATGGTTGAAGATTTAAATCGGGATATTCTTGATTCAAACGTTCTACTGCAAGTAGATATCCATCGAGTTCGGGTTTGCATGAGGTAACGTCGTCACCTGTAACAACAATCTGAAAATATTCGGTTAAGTTGGGATTATAACTAAAGACGATTTCTACTTCTTTGCGGATAGCATCGGTAACTAAACCAAATTTTAAACCTTTGGAGCGTAATTGAAAGATTAAATCGTCTAATCCTTGGTAAAAAGGTAATTGTTCGAGTTTTTCTAACTCCTGGGCATAACGTTGCGCTTTTCGTAGCAGCAACTGAGTTATATAATCTTCCTTGACGGCTCGACCACGAGCATTGAGGAAGTCACGTAAAAAAGTGCGTTTTGTCTGCCCTAAACCAAATTGTTGGTACTCTCCCCGTTTGATAGTCAGGTTTTCCTCAAGCAGTAGTTGCGTAATTAGTTTCTCATGAATTTGGTTATCGTTGATGATAACGCTATTAAAGTCAAATAAAACTGCCTTTAAGCTCATTCGATTTAGATGTTAGGAATAGAAAATTAGGAATAATAATAGGGATGCGAGTAATGTACAAATTATATTATAAGGGTGTTCAGGGTTGAGGTTGCGGATAAGGGCGGGGAGATAAGGGGGATAAGGGG
>JANNFJ010000299.1:0-4277 GCA_031379725.1 Calothrix sp. OTE_75_metabat_31 | reverse complement strand
CATCTTGCTCGCGTATCATAATAGTAAGCGAGCAAGATGCTCGCACTACAAAATATACATCTCCAAAAATTAATTATGCGTTGCCCGAAAGCCTTAGTAGGGGCGCAAGGCATTGCGCCCTTAAATCATTTTTGGAGATGTCTAATTATGACGTTACAAAAACATGAGTCAAACCATTAACTTGTTGGTTAACTAAACCATCAATCACCCCTAAAAACTCATGTTCTAAATACGGTTTAGTCATATAACTATTTGCACCCAAAGCTTCTGCTAACTTGCGGTGTTTCTCGGCACTGCGGGAGGTCAAAATAATTACTGGTTTCTTCAATAAAGTTGGAGTTTGCCGAACATTTGATAGCAATTCAAAGCCATTCATACGTGGCATTTCTAAGTCAGAAACTATTAATTCGATTTCGGGGTGACGCTGCAATTGTTCGAGTGCTTCCACACCATTTTGTGCTTGTAAGACTTGATAACCAGCTTTTTGTAAAGTTAACGAAATCGTTTGTCGCAAACTAATTGCATCATCAACAACTAAAACTACCTTGGGATTGCGAAAATTACTTTCAACCGATGGGGGAAGCTTTTTGACTTCATTTATGGCAGCAGGAGGTAGCAACGGTGTTGATTGTTTGGTTGCAGACATTGGCAAAGCTTTTTTCCGAGAATAAGTTGCCGATAATTGCATGACATCGAGACTTGCTTGCATCTCGTTAGTTTCCAACAGCAACGAACCATCGATAACTAAAACAAGGTTACCATTAGCAAGACTCGTACAACCGTAGATATATGATGGTGGTGCCAAAGCATTTCCCAAAGGTCGAATTACTAACTCTTGTTCACCAAGTATTTGGTCTACTTCTAAACCCAAAATTTCTTGATTTCGACGCAGTATCAAGATTGGATTGAGCATTTCCCCGCTTTCTGGTGCAATTGCCATATTAGTTAGAGAAGCACCACTGACAAAAGTACCACTGTAACTCATTAATCGGTCGAGGTTACGTAAACCTATCATACGTTCGTCTTTACCATCACTCCAAAGCAAAGCTTTTCGACCTTCAAATTCTTTGATTTGTTCGGGAGATGGCAGCAAAATTTTCTCAATACTATCCAACAGTAATGCATAAACTGCACCACCCGCTTGGACAATCATCAATTTGTCGGTGGTCATAGAAAAAGGTAGTTTAAGTACAAAAGAAGTTCCTTGATTGGGTGATGAATGCACTGTTATCGAACCATTGAGGGTTTCTAGTTGGGTTTGGACAATATCTAAACCAATACCACGTCCAGAAATTTCGCTGACTTTACTCGCAGTCGAAAATCCTGGTGAAAACAATAGTTCTAAAAGTTCATCATCATTTTGCTGATATCCGGAATCGGCAATTAAACCTAGTTCGATACCTTTTTGACGGATTTTTGCTAAATTTAATCCTTGTCCATCATCACGGACTTCGATAATAGTTTGACTACCTTGGTGATAGGCACGGATTTCAATAATACCTGTCTCAGGTTTTCCGCGATCGCGTCGTGCTTCGGGTGGTTCGATTCCGTGGTCGAAAGCATTGCGAACCAAGTGCAGTAATGGGTCATATAGCTTTTCGGAAATGGCTTTATCTACTAGTACATGCGTCCCGCTGAGTTTCATCTCGACGTTTTTACCGTAGACATTTCCTAGATTTTGTACCATCTGTGGGAAACGATTCAAAATATTTCCCAATGGTGCCATTCGGGCTTCGACCAAGTTATCAATAATATTCAGGGTTAAGCGCTGCTTTTTATCGTGAACTTGTGAGGATTGATTGAGAATTAAATCAAGCGATTCGGCGATTTCTTGGAGTTGCAAGGTTTCTTCTAAAGCTGAATGCAACGTGAGATTAAATTCGGAGTAATCATCCATCTCCAGGGCATCAAAATCGATGGATTCAAAGTTGAGTGTATAAGAACTCAAATTTTGCTTCTGTAACGGTAAATCTCGTAGTTCGGTTAAAGTTTCTTGATGTCGATAAATTTGTTCGGACAATTGCCCAATTATTTGTTTGAGTTGGTCATCGAGCAAATTTCGACGTTTCTGATAAATTAGTAATTCTCCAGCTAGATAATTAAGACGTTGCAATCCCTCAACATTGACGCGCACAAATGTTATTTGCTTCGCACGTTCAGTCGGCGATTGAGTTTTATCTTCGATTTGATGATTAATTTTGTTGATTTTTGCTGTGGTCAGTTCGACAACCGGATTTGGATTGTCTTCGTTAAATTGCTTAATTATTGTTGGTGTTTCGTTGTCGTTTTCCTCGCTAATGTCTAAAGTTTCAACTGTATAACTTTCGATATCTTGGGAATTATTAGCTGTACTAACAATCTGAACAACCTCTTCACCCCAAATCGCCTCTACCATCTGTTCAGAAGAACTTGCAGGGGGAGATATTTCGTTTATTTCTTCGCTTTCGTTTAGTTCTGTGATTTCTTTTATTTCTAATAATTTCCTTAACTTTGGACTCTCGAACCAATTTCTCTCTTCTGCTGTGACAAGAGGCAATTTTTTGTAGTCTTTAATTAAAGTATTTATTTGGTATTGCAACGTTTCAATTACTAATGAATCGGTAAAATCTTCGGCATCTTTAAATTTTGCGACTGCCAATAATACATTTAATATTACTCCTTGACGATAAATTTTTAGGCTTTCACTATCATTACCTGTTTGTAAAAATGTAAAAAATTCATTTAGCCAATTATCAATATAATCAATTGGAGCTTCAACTTTGGTGATTGGAATAAGTAACGATAAACTAAGTTCTTTTTCGGGAATATCTAACTCATGATTAAACCAACCGAGAATATAACGAATTAACTTTAAGTAAAATTTTGCCGCAACTGGTTTTAATGTTTCGTTATGACTCGAAGTTGGTTGTGTTAAAAAATGATATAAATGTTCAATCTCGGTGCGTAAAGAAGTCGTTTGTGGAGGTGATTGTAGATTATCAAAACTATCAACTGGCTCAGTGGTAGAAGCGACGTAAACCTCACTACTTGCTTCATTTTGGGCAAATTGTAGTAGAGCCTCAGAAGGCTCACCTCCACTCGTGCGATCGCCTGCCATTACTGCTGATTTAGCTTGGTATAAATTTTCCAAAGCTACTGAAGTAATTTCTATTGCTTGCATTGGTTTGGCTTCCACTGCGGCAATTATCGCTTGGGCGATCGCAGCAAACCCAGGTAAATTTAAAGACTCTGCTAACCCAGTGAATATTTCGGCTTGCGATCGCAAGAAATCTGCAAGTTCCTCTAGGGGTGGAGGGGAAAGCAACATTTCGGCAATACTATCGATACGTTGCGAAACACCTGTTTCAAAAATCGACAGGACAATATCAAATCCCAACTCTTCCGAGGTGGGAATATAAGACTCTGCCCCAAAGGCATCACCGAGTGTTTCTTGTAACTTAGCGAACACCGTAGCGGCACGCTGAAGAATTTCTTCATCATCAATATAGGCTTTAGTAATTTCCGATGTTACAGGCAATTGCAAACATTCGTAAGCTTGAAATAGCAGCGTTTGTAAATTGGCATCAATGACAACATCAGGGCTATAAAGTGCCTTGAAGATGTCTTCGAGGGAGTGAGCAATTTTATTAATTGTGTCTAATCCGACATTAGCAGCCCCACCTTTAATAGTATGGGTTGCCCGCATCAAATTATGAACTTTCGCAGTGGTGCGGTCGTCTGCTAAACCGTAAAGTTCTTCTTCGATAATTTGTAGTAATTCGGGTGCTTCGGTTAAGAAGTAAATATAACCTTGTTCGCGGATAGAAGCATCTGTAATCATAAATTTAGCACTAATATATATTTGCTGGTTTGGTTGGATTTTTTTCTTGTAGTCAATAAATTTTTATTTATAATTAACTTTATTTTTAAGTTGTTTAGCTTTTTTCACAATTTTGTAATATTGTCTGTTGGCTTTAAAGTCGGCCTGGGGTTGTAAACCCCAGGCTTATAGCTAAAGTCCATTGAAATGGACTGAACTAAATATTGCGTCAGTCTTCTTAAGAAGACTTTTGCTATTAGACTGCGGTTTACAACCCCAGGCGGGTTAATTGGAATATGACTAGTACTGTGCGGCGCAAATAAGAATACTATTGTAGTGCGTTCGCGCAGCGTGCCCGAAGGGCAATAAAAATTTTATGCTAATATAAAAAAAATTCAAAAATCAATCCCAAGGGGCGGGGGTTTACAAAGCAAAAAGATAAAGAAGTTGATGTTTAATAATACAAGCGGTTCTATAC
>JANNFJ010000275.1:0-5536 GCA_031379725.1 Calothrix sp. OTE_75_metabat_31 | reverse complement strand
GTGGTTGGTTGTTAGTGGTCGGTGGTTGGTAGGTTGGGGTTTGTTGCTGGTGTGGTTGGTTGGCTGGTGGTGGTTGAGTTTGGGTTGATTGACGGTTGGATGTTTGTGCAATGTTGGTGGTTGTAACTATTTGCTGTTGTGCAGAGGGAAGTAAGCTAAGTAAAGTGACTTCTAACCATAATCTCGGTTGTGTAGTATTTTTTAGCTGAACTTCGGCACTCCGCAGGTGATTTTGTCCTGCCAAAATTACGCTTATCTCAAACTTTTGGGCAAAATTTACAAGATTTTGCCAAGTTTCTTGAGTACAAGCAACCAAATCACCGCGACTGGGTGCTGTTTTGGCAATGAGTAAGTCGCGGTAAAACCCGGCGAGATTTTGGAGAATAATTAAAGGTTCGCGTCCTCTATCTAAGATTTTGCGCGTGGAGTCAATGACAAATTCAGCGTTGTCGGATGCTAAAGCATTCAACAATGACAATAAATCTTTTTCGCTTACCGACCCAACTAAATCCCAAACTCGGTCGGGGACAACTTCCCCCGGTAATAAGCTTAATTGGTCGAGTAAACTTTCTGCGTCGCGCAATCCTCCTTGTGCGAGTTGGGCGATTAATATAATTGCTTCTTCGGAAATATTAATATTTTCTTTGGTCGAAATATATGTTAAATGTTTTACCATTGATTCTAAGGGAATCCGCCGGAAATCAAATCGTTGACAGCGAGAAATAATTGTCGGTAATACTCTTTGTGGGTCGGTTGTGGCGAGGACAAAGACAATATGTTTCGGTGGTTCTTCGAGGGTCTTGAGTAACGCATTAAACGCTTGCGTACTCAGCATGTGACATTCATCCACCACATACACTTTATATCGACATTGGATTGGGGCAAACTGCGATCGCTCGATGATTTCGCGGATGTTATCGACACCCGTATTGCTGGCTGCGTCAATTTCAATCACGTCAACGGCGTAACCTTTAGTAATGCCCAGACAAGCTTCGCATTTTTCGCACGGCGTAGCTGTCGGTTGAGGGCCGCTAAGGCAATTCAACGATTTGGCGAGAATGCGGGCACTCGATGTTTTCCCAGTGCCGCGAGGCCCGGTAAATAGGTAAGCATTAGCGATTCTTGATGTTTGAATCGCATTGGTGAGAGTAGTGGCGATCGCCTCTTGTCCCACCAGTTCGGCAAAGCTTTTGGGGCGATACTTGTGGTGCAGCGGTTCGTAAGACATGGGAGTATCTATTTCAAAGCCTTTGAACGGTGGACTAATTTCACAATCGCGGTTTCCCCATACGGATGACTATTTATTGTAAGCACAGCGAGTACTCAATGAGTATAAATATATTTTTTGTAAGAGAATATTTATTTAACTTAAAGTAATCCAAGAAATAAATGATGCCGTCTTGTTAGGTGTCCCGCCTGTCTAGATATGTTTCGGACAGACGAGACACCTATCCTACGATATCGAAAAAGGATATTTTTTTAATTGGAATACTCTTATAAATTAATTAAAGTCATACATTAGTTTGTTTGCCTCTAAAACTTATTAGATTGATACAGCACGCATATTGCCGTTGCATCGCTACAATCTTAGGGTAAACACCAAGCGAGAGGGTGCATGTAGATGTTGAAACGGCTCATTCAGTGGCTCAAAGATTTTTTTCAAGCCTTGTTTGGTAGTAAACGAACTACCACCAAAGCGAGTGCAAATCTTCCGCAACAGCCTCCTCCCCCCCTCAGCGATACCGATTTAGAATTTCTCTTTACCGAACTGTTGGAAGGAGTGCATCAAGCACGCGGACAAGCTTGGGCACTGAAATGGCTGCATAACATCGAACATCGCGTTTCTACCGAACGCTGGATCGAGTGGTTGCAGCGACTTGGCGAAAAATTACTCGCATCTTCTGCTCCTAATAATGAATTAGCTGCCCGGATGGTACAACTTGGAGAGTTGGAAGTTGGGGAAGTTGGGGAAGTTGCTTACAATATCGGAATGCAGTTACTAACCCGCAATGAACCCGAACCAATTTGGGAATACGCAGGCCCCGACGTAGCATCTACAAATGGATTATCGCACCTAGCAAATGAACCAATCGCAGACGAACCTGGGGAAGAAGTAACTCAAGTTGAAGATTCTGCCGATGGCGATTTTCAAACAATTACCCTCGACCAGTTGTACGAACTCATGCAAAACGATGAGAATTTACGCCACCTTGTTGCCCAACAAGTAGGTATTGAAACCGACGACCCGGAAGTTATTATCCAAGCCTTGGTCAACCAATTTCAAGGAGCCAACGAAGGAGCTACTGAAGAATCAGCTTAGTTCAATTGTACTGTAAAAGAGAAGGGAATGGGTAGGGGCGGGGTCTCCCCGCCCTAGAGGATTAGGGGGAAAGGGGAGAAAAGTAAATAATAATTTTTATTAATTTTCAATTCTTTGCTCCCTACTCAATAACGGGCGGGGATACCCCGCCCCTACCTATTCCCTCAAAAATGTGGCATAAGGGCGGGGATACCCCGCCCCTACCTACTCCCTCAAAAATGTGGCATAAGAAACAATGGAGTGTTATTGTAGCTTTTGTTTCTCTAAATCAAGCAATAGCTTCTTGACAGATTGTATTTTTTTTAGTAACAAATTTAACTTTAGATTGATGCAATACTACATCAAGGAGGCAACCATCGCTACAATCTATGAGAAAATAACATCCGAGTGTATAACAAATGCTCAGGCGGTTAGTAAAATTGCTTAACAAGATTTTCCATCAATTCTTTGGTAAGAGAAAAAAACGTTCCTCTGGATTTGTGACGCAGCAAACTGCGGCACAACCTCCGCCTGAATTGACGAACGCCGATCTCGAATATTTGTTTACCCAATTGTTGGAAGGTGTAAATCAAGCACGCGGACAGCAATGGGCAATCAATTACCTACAAAGGATGGCAAATCGCATCAGCGAACAGCGTTGGATTGATTGGTTAAATTTATTTGGTGGACGGTTGCTTTCCTCGCCTGCACCCAATGACGAATTAGCGTTCCGAATGGTGCAGCTAGGAGAACTTGGAATTGGAACAGTTGGCGAATGTGCCTACGAGATTGGAATGCAGCTACTCGCACGCCACTCGGTTAATGTGGAAGTTCCAGAATATGACGAATTTCCAGGGTCAATTGATTCATTCGGTAGCAATACAAATAATAGGGAATTTGTTAACCCCTACAATCATGAAGCCACTGCGGCATCGTTACCATTCCCCGATACAAGTCGGGAGGATTGGCATGTGCCACCATCGCAGCCGATGACGAACGAACTCCAACAAGATTTATTGGAGTTTGACGAGGATTTGTGGACACCGACAGCCGAACCTACGCCCGAACTAGTTGAAGTGCATTACTGGGATGTTAATGATACTGAGGATGCAAGCGGCGAGTCAGCGGAAGATACTGAAGTGTATCAAGTGCTAGCGGATTCCCCTGGGCAGGAATTGCTACGCGAGTTTGGGGAGGATTTATGGGATTCGGCGTGGGATTCAATCCCAGAAGAACCCGCAATCGAGATCGAACCAAATGAAGTTTTGGTATCTCCAGAGGAAGAATTGCTGCGCGATTTGAGCGAATTGCCAAATTCTCAGGTAGAAGTGGCAGCTGTTAGTTTTGATGACAGCGAACCAGTAGAAGCTGTTAGCTTTAATGTCAGCGAACCAATAGAAGCTTCAATGAGCGCGATACGCCTTTCAGGCGTTGCCAAGGGCATCGCAAGTGGCGAAGAGTGGGTGAAAATTATCGATGATAACTATATCGAATTTTTTGCTCCCGAAGCCGCAACAGCAGCACCAGCACCACTAATTACACCAGGGCAAGAATTAGTTGCTAATTTGGGCGAACAGCTATGGGAGTTCGATGCTAACGATTCGGAACCTGTTACGCCTGTTGAACCGCAACTGCAAAATTTTGTTGCTGGTAATGTCGAGAAGGTTGAAAATAATCTGGAGTCCGTAGAAGTTGAACTCGAAGTCATCAACGACTTTGAGGAAATAGAATCGGATGCGGTATTGGCACCAATTGTTCCCGTTACACAGGAAACGGTTCAACCTGCTACTAGTGATTGGGATCGAACATTAGCAAATGTTTCTCCTCCCGTTGCTGTAACCTTAGATGAACTTTGGGTGCGGTTGCAGCAAAGTGCGAATTTGGTCGAACAATTAGCGTCAGGGTTCTTCACTCAAGCTAATACTTCACAAATCGTCATTCAATCTACACCTAACCAAGCAAGTTCCCAGGGACAAGCACAGGCATGGTATTATCAGGGGCTTGTGCAAACCAAAAGTGGGGATTTGGTCGGTGCGATCGCATCCTACGACCAAGCGATAGGTTTAGCACCCGATGCTTACGAGTATTGGTTTAATCGCGGTTTAGCGCTGTTCCATTTACGGAATTTACCCCAAGCGATCGCGTCTTATGAAAATGCCATCACAATCAAGCCCGATTATTTCAAAGCCTGGTTTAATCGAGGTGCTTGTTTAGGGGAACTCGAACGATATCAAGAAGCAATAATTTCCTTTGACAAAGCCATCGAAATTAAAGCCGATTACGATGAGGCTTGGTCGGGTCGCGGACTGGCATTATTAAAGTTAGGGAAAATTAACGAAGCTATTTCCAGTTACGACCGGGCAACCCAACTTAACCCCGAAGATGCAGAGAATTGGTATTATCGCGGCGTAGCTTTGTTAGAAAAGGAACAGTATGCTCAGGCAATTACTTCCTTCGATGAAGCTTTGGAAATTCAGCCCCAAAACTATCTAACTTGGTATTATCGAGGTATTTCCCAAGCACGTTTAGAACGGTGGGAAGAAGCAGTTCTCTCGTACCAAAAAGCGTTAAAATCGCAACCTGGTTCTTACGAACTTTGGTATTTACGTGGTACTGCCCTCGATAAAATTGGCAGACAGGATGATGCCATCAAGTCCTTCGACAATGCTTTAGAACTCAACCCGGAACACTATAATATTTGGATTGACAAAGGTGTAATCCAAGCAAGTCGAGAACAATGGGCAGATGCGATAGCATCCTGGGATAACGCATTAACAATTAATCCCGGCTTGTATTTAGCTTGGTTCAACAAAGCCATTGCCTGGGAAAATTTGAAAGAGCGAGAAAACGCGATCGCATCCTACGACCAAGCTGTCACCATCGAGCCGAATTTCCACTTAGCTTGGTATAATCGCGGGTTACTACTGGTCGCACAGCATTCTTGGGAAGCAGCAATTTTATCGTTTGATTGCGTATTGCAACTTCAACCCGATTATTGGGAAGCTTGGGTCGCAAGGGCAAACGCAGCCGAAAAATCCCCAGAATTCGATTTTTATCTGAGTTCCTATAGTGCGATCGCAACCAGCAACCCGGCTGTAAATGCCCGTGGTAGTGACGGTAAAATCGCTACATACTTGGAAGCGACCAAATATGTAACTAAAGACACTAATGCCGGAATTTGGGGTCGATTGCATCTCGCCCTTGGGAACGCCTACTACGACCGTGGAAAAGGCTATG
>JANNFJ010000267.1:0-3507 GCA_031379725.1 Calothrix sp. OTE_75_metabat_31 | reverse complement strand
CCACCATGAAAACAGCCCTAGCCCAACTCAACCCCACCATCGGCGACCTCCCTGGAAACGCCCAAAACATCCTCCAAGCCGCCCAACAAGCCGCTACCACCCAAACCCGCCTAGTCCTAACCCCTGAACTATCCCTATGCGGATACCCACCCAGAGATTTACTTTTAAACCCCAGCTTCATCACCGCAATGAATAGTACATTGCAACAACTAGCCCATGACCTACCCCCACATATCGCCGTACTAGTTGGCACAGTCGAAGCAAACCCCCAAGCACATACCAACGGCGGCAAAAGCCTATACAACAGTGTCGCCTTACTCGAAAACGGCAAAATTCAAAAAATCTTCCACAAACGCCTCCTACCAACCTACGATGTCTTCGACGAACGTCGCTATTTTGAACCCAGCTTAGAACCCAACTACTTCACCCTCGACGGTATCAACATTGGTGTCACAATCTGCGAAGATTTATGGAACGACGAAGAATTTTGGGGCAAACGCAGCTACACAATCAACCCCATCACAGACTTAGCAACCATCGGCGTTGATTTCATCGTCAACTTATCAGCCTCACCCTACAGCGTCAGCAAGCCCAAAGCCCGTGAAGCCATGCTGCAACACAGTGCCAAGCGTTTTAAAATCCCCATGATTTACGTCAACCAAGTTGGTGGTAACGACGATTTAGTATTCGATGGCAATAGTTTTGCCCTCAATCGTCAAGGTGAAATAGTTTATCGGGGTTGTGGCTTTGATACCGATTTAGGATTCGTCGATTATAACGTTGAAAAAAGCGACTTTCTACCAAGTTCCATCGTCCCCGAATCTGCAAGCGAAGACGCAGAAATTTGGAATGCTTTAGTATTGGGAGTCCGCGACTATGCCCAAAAATGCCGCTTTAAAAAAGCCGTCCTGGGGTTAAGCGGTGGTATTGATTCTGCACTTGTGGCTGCGATCGCATCTGCTGCCCTTGGTAAAGAAAATGTCCTCGGTATTTTGATGCCATCTCCCTACAGTTCCGACCATTCCATCAGCGATGCTTTGGCACTTGCGGAAAATTTGGGCATAGAAACACAAAAGTTACCTATCGGTGACTTGATGTCAAGCTTCGATAGTACTCTCGAAGGAATGTTTGCGGGTACAGAATTCGGACTGGCTGAGGAAAACATTCAATCTCGAATTCGCGGTAACTTATTGATGGCAGTCGCCAATAAATTCGGTCATTTACTGCTTTCGACTGGCAATAAATCTGAGATGGCAGTCGGTTATTGTACCCTTTATGGGGATATGAATGGGGGTTTGGCTGTTATTGCTGATGTGCCTAAGACCCGCGTTTATTCTATTTGTAGATGGTTGAATACGCCCCAATACGGGCGGGGGAACCCCGCCCCTACGGGATACCTAATTCCAGAAAATATTATTACTAAAGCCCCTAGCGCTGAGTTAAAACCGGGACAAGTTGACCAAGATTCGCTGCCACCTTATGATATTCTTGATGATATTTTGTTGCGATTTATACAAGAACATCAATCGGCAGCGCAAATAATTAGTGCTGGACACGATGCTGTGACAGTAAATCGAGTTATTCAAATGGTCGCTCGTGCTGAGTTTAAACGGCGACAAGCACCCCCAGGATTGAAAATTACCGACCGTGCCTTTGGTACTGGTTGGAGAATGCCGATTGCGAGTAGTTGGCTAGCAGTGAAATAATTCCCGTAGGATAGGCATCCTACCTGTCCTACAATTAAACAAGCAGTAAAATAATTTAATAACAGCGGATATTTTTTGGATAATTAGTAATTTTTCAAGAAAACGTTTATGAATCACTAAACATATTGTGTACCTCTTCAAAAGCTCTTTGGGTCTTAGATAAACCTAAATCTAAGGAAAGTAAATCGATACCATCAATAATATTAGGTATCCAAGCTTCTTTAACTTGTAGTCCTTGAAAACATTTTTGTCTATACTCAGGTTTTTCCTGAAAAAGTTCAATTGCTTTTTTTAAAGGTCTTATAACCTCGTAAGCTTTTTCAGCTTTTTCAATTGCTGATTGAGGTATTGGAGACTGTAGCCTAAGAACTGCTAAATCAATTAAATCTCTAGATTCAACACTGTTATCTATGTATCGGTCAGAATTTGACAGTAATTTAGACGTAAAACAGTCATTTAAACTTAAGCAAGGTACGGGCGACCATTCAGGGTATCTCGGTGGGTCAAGTTGAAAACGTGTTTCAGCAATAATTTCTGTTTTGATGGGTATATCATTTACATAAACTATTATCCGAATTCCATACTGGTCAGTAGTGCTACGTCCGATTTGGATTTTACTTAAATCATTAAACAATACTTCATGTCCATTATCAAACACTACTGTACGGAGGTATTTATAGCCTTCTGTACTAACAGAAGCAATAAAGTCAATATCTTTACTCAATCGGTATTCTTCAAAATCAAAAGCAAGAAGGGTTCCACCACCAAAGTAAGCGAAACCCTTCTTAAGTACTTCACAATCTAGACATTTCAGAATTGTAAAGATTTGGTTATGGTAATCTAACGTAAAAGTCATAGATAAGCTACCAACCATGACTTATAACTTTTGGCAATTTCTTTAAGAAAATTTAGTTCTTCACCATCAAGATTATTAAACATATTGTAATATCTCCAACCACGCTCATACCTACTCAACATTTCTTCTGGTGTGAATCGATATACGTCGGCTGTCTGCCAGCAGATTGATTCCAAAAAGGGTAATTTTTTTGGGCGAGTAGCAAAATTCATTGTTGGTGTGGAGGTTGTCATGGCTAGTTTAATCAACCATTTTGCTTTACTGTCACTACAATAATAGCTGATTTAAATAGGACTTACGCAAAAAAATTTTGTCATGCTGTGGCTCGCCTCTCCGAAGGGGTACTTTAGCGATGCAATTGTTCGAGAAGCGATAATACTAGCCTTCTGGGTGTTTCTCCACTAGGAATTGCCGCGCTATTACTAAAAGCGATCGCAACGTTGAGATTTTTGAACTAAACTTTTGTAATGTCTATGATATCGGCGAATGCTTAAATGGACTTAGTTATGAATATTATACGAGAAATTGCCTAGCCTTCGGCTTCTCGAAGGAGTACACCAACAGAGTAGCGCATGAACATTCCATCCAAATCATTCTAGGCATATTGCTTATTGTACTTACACTAATATAATTTGATTCGCAGCAGTATATAGCAGTTCCTAGTCAAGCGGGGTACAGATTAAATTAGTAAATCTCTTGTGGGGTGGGCATCCTTGCCCGCCCTTATGTACTTCCTTAGAGCGGGAAGCACTATATTTATTTTCTTTTGATAAAGAATGCCTATAATTTGTTTACATCAGATATTAAGGCTAAGTGATAGGGTATTTTGTTTATGACAAAACTCTTTACGATTGGACATTCTAATCACAGTATAGAAACATTTATTAGATTACTGCGTCTTTATAGCGTTACAGCTTTGGCTGATGTGCGATCGCATCCTTACAG
>JANNFJ010001315.1:0-5009 GCA_031379725.1 Calothrix sp. OTE_75_metabat_31 | reverse complement strand
AGAGAGCCACTTACGTAACTCTCCGGATCATCAGGGTGCATCTACTGAAAATAATATAGCACACCTCAGTGGGGGGTGTCACCCCTCAGAGTACTTTTACGTAAAGATAGTCCAAAGTCTTTGATAATTGTCTTTGTAAAGTAAAGCTTTTATATCGTGAATATTCGTTGGTAAAATAAAATAGGTCAAAAAAAAGAGAGCTACTTACGTAACTCTCCGGATCATCAGGGTGCATCTACTTATCGTAAAATAGCAGATTAGGGCTGAGGTGCGCTACCCCCTATTTATTTTTTTGTGTAAAGATTTAATGAAGAAATAACCGAGAATTTACTGAAGGGGAGTAAGGGAGAATTGAAAAACATTCTTTTACTTTTTTCCTCTTCCCCACTCCTTAATCAACCATTAAGTTTTTTCTCGACTAACTCATTAGTCAATTTCGGTTCAGCGAGTTTGTTGGTCTTTTTAAGAACTTGTCCAACAAAAAAGCCTTTGAGGTTTATATTACCACCTTTGTACTTCTCATATTCTTTGGGATTTGCGGCAATAACTTCATCGATAATAAGTTCGAGAACCGCAGGGTCGGAAATTAATTCTTTACCAGCAAAAGCTTGTTCTGGAGTGACACCATTGAGTAAATCGGGTAGCTTTTCCTTGGCGATCGCATTACCAATTTTACCGCTTTCGATGCGAGTAATGAGGTCAGCGAGATTTTGGGGAGTCAAACCGATTTCGGTGATGCTGAGTTTTTGCTTGTTGAGATATGCAGCAATATCTTGGGTAATCCAGTTTGCAGCAGCTTTGGGATTTGCACCCGCAGTTAGGGCAGTTTCAAAATATTCGGAAGTAGCACGTTCTTCAGTTAAAACTCGTGCATCATAAGTTGAAAGTCCTAATTCTTCATAACGATGACGCTTTTGAGCAGGTAATTCAGGTAACTCACTATGCCAATTATCCAATTGTGCTTGAGAAACTTCAATCGGTCCTAAGTCAGGTTCGGGGAAATAACGATAATCGGAAGAACCTTCCTTTTTCCGCATACTAATAGTACGTTGACTGCCTTCTTCCCACAACCGCGTTTCTTGGTATAACGGTTCACCAGCTTCTACAGCAGCAATTTGACGCTCGATTTCATATTCTATCGCTCGTTGGATAGCATTGAACGAGTTCATATTCTTGATTTCGATTTTCGTGCCAAATTCCTTTTGTCCCACCGGACGGACGGAAATATTCACATCGCAACGCAGCGAACCTTCTTGCATGTTACCGTCACTTACGCCCAAGTAACGCATAATCCGGCGAATTTCTTGTGCATATTCGGCAGCTTCTTGTCCCGAACGTAAATCCGGTTCCGAGACGATTTCGACTAAGGGGACACCTGCACGGTTGTAGTCTACCAAAGAATAAGTCGAACCCGAAAGGCGATCGCTTCCGGCATGAACTAATTTACCTGCATCTTCTTCCATATGCAGACGAGTCACACCAATCTTTTTACGAGTGGGGTTGCCATCTTTATCGATTAACTCGATTTCCACCCAACCATGTTCGGCAATAGGTAAATCGGATTGCGTAATTTGGTAATTTTTGGGTAAATCGGGATAAAAATACTGTTTGCGGTCAAACTTACTATACTTTGCGATTTGGCAATTTAGAGCCAAACCAGCTTTAACCGCATATTCCAAAACCTTTTGGTTGAGTACGGGTAAAACTCCCGGCATACCCATACATACCGGGTCAATGTTAGTATTAGGGTCAGCACCAAAAGCTGTCGAACTATCCGAAAAAATTTTCGTATTGGTATTGAGTTGACAGTGGGTTTCTAACCCGATAATTGCTTCATACTCTGTTTTTACTGGAGTCGCAGTAGTCATAAATAGTACAGTCTAATAAGTGCGAATCGAATATTTAACCAGTTTACTATTGTAGAGGGAAACGAGTTAGAGTAGGGTGGGTTTTCCGGTATTTTAGCTGAAATATGGTTATACTTACTGGTTAGTATTATAATGAACTTAAGTGAGTTGGTGTTAATTTTGAGAACACTGCACAAGTTGAAGTACTGTAAAACTTTACTCATTTTGATAGATACGTAGGGTGCGTTAGCGACAGCGTAACGCACCATTCCAGGTTATTGGTGCGTTAACGACAGCGGAACGCACCCTACGTATCTTTTCAAAAATCAAATAATAGTCCTATAGTGGCGTTGATTAGTAGATTCTACTACCTTTTTCTTCAATCTTGAACCAGCACCAATAACACCTAATGTTATTAAACCCCACATCAAAGCTGGTTCGGGAACCGAAGTTGGTTTTGGTACAGTAATGAAAGTAACATTTAAACTTTCGTCAAGAACTTGTAAAACACTCTCTTGATTGAATTGTTGATTGTATTTATCAACAATATTGTAGATGGAAGCTTGATTTTTTGGTGTATCGTCAAAAAAGAGGCTGACATTCTTGGACCTTTCTTTGATAATTGTGCCTGTGCTATCTAAAAACTGTCCATTGGCATCGAAAACTGTTAATCCATTTGGGAAGCTAGGAGTAACAACATTATTTAAAAATGTTTGAAAATCGGTTTCCGAAACTTCCCCACCACCCGGAATGTCACGTCCAAAAAATAAGTCTGTTTTGATAAACTTGTTAGTAGGTGGATTTTTAAATAAATCCCCTACACTGAAACTAACCTTAACATCTTCATCCGCGACTTGCAAAACGCTTTCTTGACTAAATTGATTGGTATATTTATTAACAATATTGTAGATGGCAGCTTGATTTTTTGGTGTATCGTCAAAAAAGAGGCTGACATTCTTGGACTTTTCCTTGATAATCGTGCCTGTGCTATCCAAAAACTGTCCATTGGTATCGAAAACCGTTAATCCATCTGGGAAGCTAGGAGTAATACCATTATTTACAAATGTTTGAAAATCGGTTTCCGAAACTTCTCCACCACCCGGAATGTTGCGTCCAAAAAATAAGTCTGTTTTGATAAACTGATTGGTAGGAGGGCTACTAAATAAATCGCCTATACCGAAGCTAACTTTGAGATTTTTATTTTCAACTTGCAGAACACTTTCTTGATTGAACTGTTTGATATAAGCTTGACCAATGTCGTAAATAGAAGCCTTGTTTACCAAGTTATCTTCAACAAATATAGTTACGTATTTTGACTTTTCCTTGATAATTGTGCCTGTGCTATCTAGAAACTGTCCATCGGCATTGAAAATCGTTAATCCATCTGGAAAGCGCGGTGTAATAACATTATTCAAAAACGTTTGAAAATCAGTTTCTGAAACCTCTCCACCGCCTGAAATGTCTCGTCCAAAGAATAAACCTTGTTGTATTAAAGCAGCTTCTACTTTGATTTCATTAAATGAAATTCCTATAGAAATTGCTGTACCAGTCGCTACAGTTGTAAAAATTTTGGTGAAGATGTTCTTTACTATCGTATTAGCCATTGGTGACTTCTCAGTAAGATAACAAATTGTCCTACCGTATTTGTCAATAAGCAATTATGCTCAAACAGTATAATTACATCAAATTTATATCTACTTATTGAATGTATTCAGGCTGGACTCTGTACTCGTACCATATAATTACCTTTTTGAAAAGTCCTGTAGAAAAGCCGATAAGCATTGAAAGCGATACTACTTTATTAGAGTGGCTATCACCAATACATTTCAATACTGCTCGGTTAAGCCAACACATAAAATTTTGTAGGTTAGGTGGAACGTAGTGTTCGCCCTTGGCGTTCCACCCAACCCAAGAATTTTTGTATTTTTAGCTTAACCGAGCAGTATTGCGTCGGAGGTGTAACCTTCGGTATGCACTACCACTGCAAATTAAATTGATACCTAAGCTTTCTCAAACAATCTTCCATAATTATCCTGATGGCTCTCAGCCCCTACATGGCTAGGATGTAGCAAATAACATTTCACTTGCTATGTTACGTGATGAGATCGGAGCAAGATGATTACGAAAAAGCCTTACTTTTGGAGCCTTGAAAATAATGAAGCTTAAATCATATTTGAATAGTGTCAGTTTGCTACTTGTTTTAACGGGAATCGTCGTACCCAATCTTATCTTAAGTAATCCGGGTAACTGACCAAAGCAAATTGAATTCTCCCGAATGGGAAATGTATCGAGAAGTCACGCATAAACTTGAAAGTTTGACTTATGGTTCTGATGAATACGAAGCTCTACGCACAGAAATGCTAAACGGTGCATTAGGGCATCATTTTGCTCATAACCGTCATCATCCCGAACACTTTGAAAACGGCATTGACGGGATGAACTTATTTGATGTTTTAGAAATGCTAATTGACTGGATGGCAGTAACTTCCCACCGTGCCGATGGTGACATTGCCAAAAGTTTTGAAATCAATCGGGCGCGATTTGGCATTTCTCCTCAGCTTGAGCAAATCATGATGAATACAGTACCCTGGATAAAAGACGAATTTTCTTCGCTAAAAACTCAGGCTGATATTACATCCAGTCATGGCAATACCGTTCCTAAAAACAAGTAAGAAATTATTGGTACTGTATTTTACAAAATGTTGCAGTTAGTTAGGAAGACTTGTATATTACAATTGCGCGAATTTAAAAAATATTTATCCTTTATTTTCCCCGGTAACGTGAATCAACTTATTCAAGTCATTTGGATCGACATCATAAGCAGCACCAAAACCAACAACAAATCTACCAGCATTTGGAGTGAAATGAAAAATCCGAAAATCAGGTAAATCCCGGAAAAGTTGAATAATATTACCAAATCTGTTTTCAAAATTGGTTGTTACTTGAATCCAAGTTGCGGTATTTTGTGGTAGCAATCTAGCAGTACAATCGTAGCTCAAGCGACGGCGAGCAAAGATTTGCTGAGTTTTCGATTCATCCTCAATAAACAAAAGATTCGCTTTGGGTACAGCGTTGAGGTTTTGGGTATGGGTAGAAAGTCCACTTACATAGATATAGATATTTTTCATATCATCCATCACAAACGGTGCATAACTACCGTTA